>JAVHVB010000094.1:0-4888 GCA_032160775.1 Pseudonocardiales bacterium
CGAGCAACATGAAGATGCCGGCCAGGAAGTCCTTGACGATGTTCTGCGCGCCGAAGCCGAGTGCCACGCCGACGATCGACGTGCCGGCGATGAACGGGGCGAGGTTGATCTGCAGCTCGCCGAGGACCAGCAGGAACGTGACGGCGAAGATGGTGATCGACGCGGCCGACTTGAGCACCGAGCCGAGCGTCGCGGCCCGTTGCGCGCGCCGCTCGGACAGCAGCCCGGCCGACTCGAGGAAGGAGCTGCCCTCGAGCTTCTCCTTGAACGGGCGCAGGATGCGCGGCACCTCGCCGCGTACCGGCCGCACCGCGCGGTCGATCATCCGGCGCAGGATCGCCCGGATGATCAGGGCCACGATGATGATCGCGAGGACCCGGATCGGGATCTCGATCAGGACCTTCTTGTGGTCCTCCCAGAACTTGGGCAGGGCCACGAGATCGATCGACTCGGCGGAACTCATCGCGCCAACCCTGCCACCTGCCCCTGGGTCGCTCGCAACCCGGCGGGGGCGGGCTGTGGCGACGGGCACGCCGGCTGCACAGGCGGCCGGGTTCGCCGTGTCGGCGGGGCTAAGCGCGTGCGAACCGGCGGATCGTCAGGTTGACTGTCATCAGAAACGTAAGGAGCGGGATGGGCGCAGCGCTTGTGCTCAACGCGACGTACGAGCCGCTGTGCGTCGTGCCGTTGCGCCGCGCGGTCGTCCTGGTCCTGGCCGAGAAGGCCGTCATCGTCGAGTCGAGCGACGACTTCATGCATTCCGAGCGGCTGAGCCTGCCGGTGCCGACCGTGGTCAGGCTCAGCCGCTTCGTCCGGGTGCCGTACCGGCGCGAGGTGCCACTCACCCGCCGGGCGGTCCTCGAGCGCGACGGACACGCGTGCGTCTACTGCAGCCACCGGGCCGACACGATCGACCACGTGCGCCCGCGCTCGCGCGGCGGCGCGCATGTCTGGACCAACGTCGTGGCCGCGTGCGCGCGGTGCAATCACCGCTAGGGCGACCGGCTGTTGCACGAGATCGGCTGGCATCTCGACGCTTCCCCGGCGCAGCCCCCCGCGACGGTGGCCGTCGTGATGGGCTGGGGGGTGCGTGAGCCGTCCTGGGCCCAGTACCTGGGGTTTGCCGGAGCCGATACCGCGGTCGCCCCGGCCGTCTGATGCTCAGCCGGCATTCGCTAACGTATCGCCCGTGAGTGTCGTGCAGACCGTGCTGGTCTTCGTCGCGATCCCCCTGGGCGTCGTACTGCTCGTCGCCCTCGCCGTCTACGGCAAGTCGCTCGTGCGGCAGCCCAACCGCTACCGGCCGGGCAAGCCGTGGACCTACCCGGCGTCGTGGTACGTGCCGCACCCGGACGCGGTGGTCGCCCACCCCGCAGCGGGCGCGACCACGACCGCGGTAGGAGGTGCGAGCGGTGAGTGGTGAGGTCGTCTCGGCCGCCGGCCGGCAGGAGTTGCAGGAGGGCCCGCAGGGCTCCGCCGCCGAGGGCGGTCCGTTCACCGCGCACCAGCTGAGCCGCATCGACGAGGCGTTGACGCTGTCCAGCCGGGAGACCGGGCTGAACTTCTCCGTCTACGTCGGCGAGTTCAAGCCGCCGGCGCGGGCGCACGCCGAGGCGTTGTTCGAACGGCTGGACGACAGCTCGGTGCTCGTCGCGGTGTCGCCCGGGCAGCGGGTGCTGCACATCGTCACCGGGCCCGAATCGGCCAAGCGGCTGCCGAACCGCGCCTGCGCCCTTGCTGCGCTCGCGATGCGCGCCTCGTTCGCCAACGGCGACCTCGTCGGAGGTATCGCCACCGGCCTGCGGATGCTCGCCGACGCCGCCGGCACCCGCTAGACCCAGCGCCGTTTGCGACCCGTTTCGCCTTCCCGTCACCCGTGGTTGAAATTTCGGCCGGAATTCAACCAGCGCTGACAGGAAGCCGGAGTAGTCCGCGGAGCCAGGTGCTGGTTTCCGGCCATCGGTTGACGACGTCGTCCCAGGTGACGCGCTCGACGCGATAGCCACGCCGACGCAACCGGACCTCCCGCCGCTTTTCCCGACGCAGCACCGAACCCACGTACTTCTCAAGGCCGTCGGCCTCAAGCACCAGCCGCTGCTCGGCGAAGAGCAGGTCGACGCGATCCTGCCCGATCCAGACCTGAGGTTCGGGCGGCGGAAAGCCGTCGTCGTGCAGCCGCAGGCGCGTCAAGGATTCCAGCGCGGATTCGGCCTTGGGCGAGGCGAGTGCGAGCACCGCGCGAGCCTGCCGGACGCCGGGCCAGCCCGCCGCGTCGGCGAGTGCCGCAGCAATCCTGCGCCCATCAACCAGGCGTTCGCGGAGTGCAGCGTCCGCCGCCATGATTGCGTCCCAGCGGTCGTGCCGCCCGAGGTCCACGAGGGTGCGAGCGACCGTCGTCACCGGGCAGCCGTACCAACGGGTCCAGTGGTGCGGCTCCAGTGTCGCGCCCCACACATGTGCGGCGCCGCGCCGCCGGCCGAGATTGTGCTGGTCGACCGCGGTCAGTTCCGGTCGCTTCGGTACCCGGAAGGTGGGCAGTCCGTGGATGGTGCCGGCGCTCCGGCCGCTGATCACGTGGTCGGCGCGACGACGGGCTGCCGCCGCCGACAGCAGCGCGTGTCTGCGGCGCGCCTCGACGTAGGGCTGGGCGTCCGAAATGTCGATCGGCGCCACGAATCCGTGGCCGGCCGCCACCCAGAGCCCGCGGGCCACCCGGGTCCGCGCGGTCTGCCGGCTGATGCCGGCCGACCGTAGTTCGGCCGGCGACAACACGAAGCCTGGCCCGGCACGCGCGAGATCCTGATCGGCCTGCCAGCGCCACCAACCGGACCATGCGGCGACGGGACCGGGCGTCTCGTTCCCATCGGGAGGTGTCGCGTGGACCAGGACGTTGTCGAGGTACCAGTCGGGGTCAGGAAGGTCGGCCATCCGTTGATGCTGAACCGCGACACCGCGGCTGAGCCGAGATATCCACAGGCCGAGTCCCGCTTGCCGTCAGCGGTGGTTGAAATCTCGGCTGGAAATCAACCAACGCAGACGGGAAGGCAGCCGTAGCCGGTCAGCACTGGTGCAGCAGGCGCTTCACGGCGTTGCAGGTCGCCGTCGGACTCGGCGTCGGCGTCGGACTCGGCGGCGGCGGGGACGACTTGGTCGGTGTCGGTTTCGGGGAGGACGACGTCCCGGACGGCTTCGGCTTGTTGGTCGAGCTGGTCGGTGTCGGCTTCGCGCTCGAGGTGTGCGGCTTGCCGCCGCCGGCGGGCGTCGCGCCCGGCTCCGGCGCGCCGGAGCCGGTGTGGCGCTTGCCCGGCCGCCCGGCCTGCGGAGCTCCGGGGTTCGCCGGCGGGATGTACCCGGTGTCGGTGATCGTCGGGAGCGGCCCGGAGGTGATGCCGACCGGGATGCCGCTGATCGGGATGCCGCGCCGGTACGCGTCGGCCAGCGCGAGCACTTGGGCGAGGTACTCGCTCGAGTGGTTGTACGCGAGCACGGCGCGTACCTGGCCCTCGCGGGAGCGCAGGTCGCCGCCGGCGGCACACAGGTAGCGGGCGGTGCTCAGTGCGGCGTCGTTGATGTTGAACACGTCCGCCCGCCCGTCGCCCGTGGCGTCCGTTCCGAAGATGGCCCAGGTCGAGGGGATGAACTGCATCGGCCCGACGGCGCGGTCGTAGACCGGGTCACCGTCGAGGCTGCCGCCGTCGGTGTCGCGGATCGTCGCGCTCTGCGAACCGTCCAGCGGGATGCCGATGATCCGCGGCGTGGACACTCCGTCGGCGTGCAGCACGGCTCCGGCGAACCGGCCGTGATCTGACTCCACGCGACCGATCCCGGCCACCAGCCACCACCCGATCCCGCAGCTCGGCGCCACATTGCCCATCCGCGTCGCGGCGACCCGGTATGCGTTCAGCGCCACCTGCGGGATGCCGTTCGCGGCCAGTCCGCTGATGACGCCGTGCGTCACCGGCGCTGCCTGCTCGTGCTTGGGATCGCGGTGGAGGACCTGCTTGATGATCGGCGTCGACGCCGCAAGGGGCGGTAGGGGCGCGGCCGGGGGGAGGTACGCGCTGGGCGATGCCGACGGAGTCGGGGCACGGGGGACCGCGACCGGGGCGGCGACGCCCGTCGTGGCGGTGGCTACGGCGAACAGGACGACGCCGGTGCCGATGGCGGCGACGGCGGAGTTGCGGCCCAGCGTTGGATGCCGGCGCAGCAGCGCGCCGAGACCGGGTGCCTTGACGGGTCCGCTGATCGGCGCGCTGTCGGGCGCGCTGTCGGGCGCGCTGTCGTGCGCGCTGTCGGGCGCGCTGTCGGGCGCGCTGTCGTGCGCGCTGTCGGGCGCGCTGTCGGGCGCGCTGTCGGGCGCATTGACGGGTTCGTCGGTGGTGTGGTTTCCGGCTGCCACGGTGGGGATAACGAGCGTGTCCGATGTGGGTTACGCGTTAAGTCCGATCGGCCGCGCGGGCCGCCCGGTCCGCGGCGCGGGCGGTGAGCGCCCGCTGGACGTCGGCGCGGCCCTCGCTCACCAGCCGGCGCAGCGCCCGCGGGATGTCCGGATCGGCCAGGAACGCGTCGGCGGCGGCGAGCGTCGCCGGACTGATCGTCGAGGACCAGGTGGGGAATAGCCCGACGACGACATTCTGCGCGACCTCGCTGGTGCGCCGTTGCCAGACGTCGCGGATGTCGGCGAAGAAGTTGTCCACGTACGGCGCGATCAGGTCGCCCTGTGTCGGGTGGCTGAAGCCGGCGATGACGGCCTCCTGCTTCGCGTTGGGCAGCGTGTCGTCGTCGACGGCCAGCCGCCATGCCTCGGCCTTGGCGGCGGCGGTCGGCTGCTGGGCGCGCGCGGTCACTGCGTACCGCTGGCCGGCGGCGGAAGGATCGCGCTCGAGTT
>JAVHVB010000095.1:0-6109 GCA_032160775.1 Pseudonocardiales bacterium
AGGCCGGTCCCGTGCGTGGCGGAGACGTGCTGGATCTGCGCCTGTGGATTCACCAGACCCACATCATGGGTGAAGCGCTCGACGTCGAAGTCGACGTAGGGCAGCAGATCGATCTTGTTCAACAGGATCAATGTCGCCGAAGCGAAGATATGCGGGTACTTGAGCGGCTTGTCGGCGCCTTCGGTGACAGACATGATCACCACACGTGCAGCCTCGCCCAGATCGAACAATGCCGGGCAGACGAGGTTCCCGACGTTCTCGATCAGCACGACGCCACCGGCCGGATCCAGTGCGTCCAATGCGGAACGGAGCATCGCGGCGTCCAGGTGGCAGCCGGCGCCCGTGTTGATCTGCACGACCGGTGCCCCGGCCGCGCCAATGCGCTCGGCGTCGAAGGTCGTCTCCTGATCGCCCTCGACGACATAGACGGGGGTCGCGTCACCGAGCAGCCGCACCGTGCGCTCGAGCAGCGTCGTCTTGCCCGACCCCGGTGAACTCATCAGGTTGACGGCGAAAACGCCCCGGTCGGCAAGCCAGCTCCGATTGTCGCTAGCGAGCTCGTCGTTCTTGGCCAGCACCCGCATCTCGAGGGAAAGCGTCTCCGTGGTCTTCGCCTGCAGGTGCTCATGGTCATGCCCGTGCTCATGGTCATGCCCGTGCTCATGGTCATGTCCGTGCTCATGGTCTTGTCCGTGCCCATGGTCGTCGTCGCGCAGATGCACGACCACGCCGTCGCGCAGGTCTATGAGTCGCGTGCCGACCTCATCGCCGCACCCGCAGGTAGCACACATCTACCGACTGACCTCCACAGAGAGAATGCGCAGCTCGTCGCCGGCAAGCACGCGGACCTCGGAGCTGCCGCAGGCGCAGAGCAGGATGCGGTCGTCGACGAGAAATTCCTCGAGGCACCTCTCGCAGCGTGCACGACCCGCCGGTTCCTCGATCTCGAGCGCCGCGCCGTCCACTTCCGAACCCGCCGCGGCGATGTCGAAGCAGAATCGCAGCGATTCCACGGAGACGCCTGACAGCTTTCCGATTTCGAGGCGCACCCCGTGCACCTTCCGCCCCGCGACGCGCGCCGAGATCGTGTCGACGACGCTCGTCGCGATCGCCAGTTCGTGCATCGGCTCGCCTCTTCGGTCCGCTCATCCGGTGTCCCGTGGTGATCAACCCTAGGTCGCCCAGCCGCCCCGCTGCGTAGAAAAAATCGCGCGATCCCGGACTACCGGACTGGCGGAAAAACGACCCGCCTTCGCCGGAGATGATCGTTCTATGGTCGCAGGAGAAGGCTTTCCTAGACCGAAAGGGCGGACGTCGATGCTCACGGAGGAAGCGAAGAAGGCCGAGGAGACCCTGATCCATGTGCTCTGGATCAACGCTGGGCTCAGCTGTGACGGCGATTCGGTCAGTCTGACCGCGGCGACGCAACCGAGCATCGAGGAGATCGCGCTCGGCGCGCTCCCGGGGCTCCCGCAGATCGCGGTGCACTGGCCGCTGATCGACTTCGAATGCGGCCCGAACGGCGGCGCCGACGACTTCCTCGAATGGTTCTTCAAGGCCGACCGCGGCGAACTCGACCCATTCGTCCTGGTCGTCGAGGGATCGATCCCGAACGAGAAGCTGCACGACGAGGGCTACTGGTGCGGCTTCGGCAACAACCCGGCGACGGGCCAGCCGATGACCACCAGCGAATGGCTCGACCGACTGGCGCCGAAGGCGACCGCGATCGTCGCGGTCGGGACGTGCGCCACCTACGGCGGCATCCACGCGATGGCCGGAAACCCGACCGGCGCAATGGGCGTGCCCGACTACCTCGGCTGGGACTGGAAGTCGAAGGCCGGGATCCCGATCGTGTGCGTGCCGGGTTGTCCCGCCCACCCCGACAACATGTCCGAGACGCTGACCTATCTGCTCTACATGGCCACCGGCCAAGCGCCGATGATCCCGCTGGACGACGCACTGCGCCCGACCTGGCTGTTCGGGCAGACCGTCCACGAAGGATGCGACCGCGCCGGTTACTACGAGCAGGGCGACTTCGCCACCGAGTACGGCTCCCCGAAGTGCATCGTCAAGCTCGGGTGCTGGGGACCGGTCGTGAAGTGCAACGTGCCCAAGCGCGGCTGGATCAACGGCATCGGCGGGTGCCCGAACGTCGGCGGCATCTGTATCGGCTGCACGATGCCAGGGTTCCCGGACAAGTTCATGCCCTTCATGGACGAACCACCCGGCGGCAAGTTGTCCACCGCCGCCGTGGGGATCTACGGGCACACCATTCGCCGGCTGCGGCAGATCACGACGCACACCGTCGACCAAGAACCGAAGTGGCGACAGCCCGGCACCAAGCTGACCACCGGCGCCACGCGAACCTGGTAACCGGTCCGCTCACCACCTGAAGCGCAACCGAAAGAGGCGGGTCCATGACGACGACAACCCCCAAACCCGGTACGGCACGGCACAGCACCGGCAGTGGCAACGAACTGGTGGAGATGGCGTGGGATCCCATCACCCGCATCGTCGGCAGTCTCGGCATCTACACGAAGATCGACTTCCAGCAGAAGGTCGTCGCCGAGTGCCACAGCACCAGCTCGATCTTCCGCGGCTACTCGATCTTCATGAAAGGCAAGGACCCGCGCGACGCGCACTTCATCACCAGCCGCATCTGTGGCATCTGCGGCGACAACCACGCCACCTGCTCGTGCTACGCGCAGAACATGGCGTACGGCGTCAAGCCGCCGCACCTCGGTGAGTGGATCGTGAACCTCGGCGAGGCCGCCGAGTACATGTTCGACCACAACATCTTCCAAGAGAACCTGGTCGGCGTGGACTACTGCGAGAAGATGGTCGCCGAGACCAACCCCGGTGTGCTCGAGTTGGCCAACCGCACCGACTCGCCCCACGCCGGGGACCACGGCTACAAGACCATCGGCGACATCATGCGGTCGCTGAACCCGTTCACCGGCGAGTTCTACCGCGAGGCTCTACAGGTGAGTCGCTGGACGCGCGAGATGTTCTGCCTGATGGAGGGCCGGCACGTCCACCCGTCCACGCTGTATCCGGGCGGCGTGGGGACCGTCGCCACGATTCAGCTGATGACCGACTACATCACCCGGCTCATGCGCTACGTCGAGTTCATGAAGAAGGTCGTGCCCATGCACGATGACCTCTTCGACTTCTTCTACCAGGCGCTGCCCGGCTACGAGCAGGTGGGGAACCGTCGCATCCTGCTCGCGTGCTGGGGTTCTTTCCAGGACCCCGAGCACTGCAACTTCGAGTACAAGGACATGACCAACTGGGGCCGCAAGATGTACGTCACCCCGGGCGTCGTGGTGGACGGCAAGCTCGTCACGACCGACCTGGTCGAGATCAACCTGGGCATCCGGATCCTGCTCGGCTCGTCGTACTACGACGACTGGGAGGACCAGGAGATGTTCGTGAAGAACGACCCGCTGGGCAACCCGGTCGATCGCCGGCATCCCTGGAACCAGCACACGAACCCGCGGCCGCAGAAGCGCGACCTCGACGACAAGTACAGCTGGGTCATGTCGCCGCGCTGGTACGACGGCAAGGACTACCTCGCCCTCGACACCGGAGGCGGCCCGCTCGCCCGGCTGTGGTCCACCGCGCTCGCCGGTCTCGTCGACATCGGCTACGTCCAGTCCACCGGTAACAGCGTGAAGATCAACCTTCCCAAGACCGTGCTCAAGGGCCCGGTGGAACTGGAGTGGAAGGTCCCGCAGTGGAGCAACACCATCGAGCGCAACCGAGCGCGCACCTACTTCCAGGCTTACGCCGCCGCGTGTGCGTTGCACTTCGCGGAGAAGGCGCTGGTCGAGATCCGCGCAGGCCGGACCAAGACCTGGGAGAAGTTCGAGGTGCCTGACGAGGCCATCGGCTGCGGGTTCACCGAGGCTGTCCGGGGCGTCCTCTCGCACCACCTGGTCGTCAGGGACGGCAAGATCGCGAACTACCACCCGTACCCGCCGACGCCGTGGAACGCGAACCCGCGGGACAGTTACGGCACCCCCGGACCCTACGAGGACGCGGTGCAGGGACAGCCGATCTTCGAAGAGAACGACCGCGAGCACTTCAAGGGCATCGACATCATGCGCACGGTGCGCAGCTTCGACCCGTGCCTGCCCTGCGGCGTGCACATGTACCTCGGCGAGGGCAAGAAGCTCGAACTGATGCACTCGCCGACACAGTCGGCCGGCATCGGGTGACTGCGAGCCGGACCGAGCCCGCACCCGCCGACTGGCGGGAGACAGGCGAGCGCATCGAGGCGCTCTTGGACGCCAGCGCGGCGGGCGGAGCGGTCGCGCGGGAACGCGCGGAGGACCTCGTGCGTCTCGTCGCCGACCTGTACGGGTCCGGGTTGGAACGGTTGCTCGATCTGTTCCATTCGCACGGGCACCTCGACGACGAGATGCTCGCCGCCCTCGCCGGCGACGAGATGCTCGCCGGATTGCTGCTCGTGCACGGACTGCACCCGTACGACCTGCAGACCCGGGTCGAGAACGCCTTGGCGAGCGTGCGCCCCTACCTCGGCTCTCATGGAGGGGACGTCGAGCTGCTCGGGGTGGGCGACGACGGCGTGGTGCGCCTGCGGTTGCTGGGGAGCTGCAACGGGTGCGCGTCGTCGTCAGTGACGCTGAAACTCGCCGTCGAGGGTGCCATCGAGAGCGCCGCGCCGGAGGTCAGCTCGATCGAGGTGGAGAGCCCCGTCGAGAAGCAGGGTTCGGCGATTCCGACGGCGGCGTTGTTCTCGCGGATAGAGGCCCGAGCCGAAGCCGGCGCCGGCGCCGGCTGGCAACAGGTGGGCGATCTTGACGCACTCGCCTCCGGCTCCGTCCAGCGCCTCACGGTGGGCGGCACCGACCTGGCAGTCTGCCGGGCGGGCAGCGACCTGTTCGCCTTCATGGACAGCTGCGCCCGCTGCGCCGTCTCGCTGGCCGGCGCGACGGTGAGTCGCCGGCTCGGCGGCAGTGCAGACGCGGCGGTTCTCACCTGTCCGCAGTGCCGTGCGCATTTCGACGTGCGGCGTGCCGGGGTGTGCATCGACGACGCCGGCCTGCACCTCGATCCGTTGCCGCTGCTCGCCGACGGCGGGTCGGTATCGATCGCGGTGCCGACGACGGCCTCGGCATGACCGTCACCCGCGGACCCGAAACGCCGCTCGACGTCCTGCGGCGGATCACCAGTGCGCCGCGGCGGCAAGCAGCTCCCGGCGAGCGCTGCGAGATGTGTGCGACCCAGATCGGGGACGAACACTCCCACGTCGTGAACCTCGCCAGCCGCGGGCTGATGTGTACCTGCCGCGGGTGCTACCTGTTGTTCACCGCCGAGGGCGCCGATCTGAACTACCGGGCCGTGCCGGACCGCTACCTCTCCTTCGGTGACTTTGTCCTGGACGGCCGGGAGTGGGACGAGCTGCAGATACCGGTGGGCCTCGCCTTCCTGTTCCGCAATTCGGTGCAGGAGCGGGTGATCGCGTTCTATCCCGGGCCCGCAGGCGCCACCGAGTCCGAGTTGCCGCTCGAGGCATGGCAGAACATCGTCGATCGGCATCCGGAGCTGGCGTTGGTACGACCGGACGTGGAGGCCTTGCTCGTCCGGCGGACGAAGGGCGCGGCCGATCCGTGCTACCTCGTGCCGATCGACGCGTGCTACGAACTCGTCGGCACGCTGCGCACCATGTGGCGCGGCTTCGACGGCGGTCAGCAGGCCCGCGCTGCCATCGAGGACTTCTTCGTCGAAGTGCGCCGTCGTAGCAGGCCGGCCGAAATCGCGCATGAGTGACTACACCTTCTCCGTGCTCGACGTGTTCGCCGAGCAGTACGCGGTCGCCCCACAACTCACCGCGCGCGTGCGGGTGGCGGAGGCGACCGGCCAGACTGTGCACGCGATCGCCCTGCGGTGTCAGGTACGCATCCAGCCGCAGCGCCGGCCGTACGACCTCGACGAACAGCACGGTCTGCTCGGGATCTTCGGCGAGCGCGAGCGCTGGGTCGACACACTGCGTCCGTTCCTCTGGATGCAGTGCAACACCACCGTGCAGGGCTTCACCGGCGCCGCGGAATTCGACCTCGCGCTGCCGTGCACCTACGACTTC
>JAVHVB010000096.1:0-22819 GCA_032160775.1 Pseudonocardiales bacterium
TTGACGAGCTGATCACCTTCGAGGACCCGACCGGCAGCCGGCTGGAGGCCTTCCACGGCGTCGCGCTGCAGCACCGGCGCGTGGTGTCCCCCTACGGGCACAAGTTCGTGACGGGGGAGCAGGGCCTCGGCCACGTCGTCCTGTCGACCAGCGACGACGAGGCCTCGTTGCGTTTCTACCGCGACGTGCTCGGCTTCCGGCTGCGCGACTCCATGCGGCTGCCGCCCCAGGTGGTGGGCCGCCCGGCGGACGGGAAGCCGGCCTGGCTGCGATTCTTCGGCTGCAACCCGCGGCACCACAGCCTGGCCTTCCTGCCGCTGCCGACGCCGTCCGGCATCGTCCACCTGATGATCGAGGTCGAGCAGGCCGACGACGTCGGGCTGTGCCACGACCGCGCGTTGCGCCGCAAGGTCCCGATGTCGGCCACGCTCGGCCGGCACGTCAACGACCTGATGCTGAGCTTCTACATGAAGACGCCGGGCGGTTTCGACATCGAGTTCGGTTGCGAGGGACGCACCGTCGACGACGAGTCGTGGATCGCCCGAGAGTCCACCGCGGTCTCGCTCTGGGGCCACGACTTCACCATGGGCGCCCAGTACAAGTAGGTGGGGTAGCGATGAGCGAGCCGGCCGAACGTGTCGCCCCGGACGCGAGCGCCGTCGACGCGGGCCGCGGTGAGCGCTCGCGCGACGAACAGCAGCGCTACCGGCATGCGCTCGGCCATTTCTGCACCGGCGTGACGGTGGTCGCCGCGGTCGGCACGGACGGCGAGCCCGTCGGCTTCGCCTGCCAGTCCTTCGCCGCGCTGTCCCTGGATCCGCCGCTGATCCTGTTCTGCCCGGGCAAGTCGTCACGCACCTGGCCACTGATCGCCGCAGCCGGCTCGTTCTGCGTGAACGTGCTGTCGCACGAGCAGCGCGACGTGAGCGCGGTGTTCGGCCGGGCCGGCGAGGACAAGTTCGCCGCGGTCGACTGGTCGGCGGCGCCGTCCGGGGCTCCGGTCCTCGACGGCGCGCTGACCTGGATCGACTGCTCGATCGAATCCGTGCACGACGGGGGTGACCACCACATCGTGATCGGCCGGGTGCACGCCCTCGGCGAGCCGGTCGACGGCCGCCCGTTGCTGTTCTATCGCGGCGCGTACACCGAGACCGAGCAGGCCGAACCGACGCCCGGGGTGCTGGACAACCTGATCACCTGGTCCAGCGACTGGTCGCGCACCGACACCTGGTTCTGACCCCAACCCCCGCGAGTGGGCTGTTGCAGCGCGAGTGGGCCGCTGCGTCAGCCCACTCGCGCTCTGGTAGCCCACTCGCGACGGAGGAAGGGAGGGTCGGGAGGGAATCCAACCGGGTCCGCTGATCGTTGGGTAGAAATGACCGTCGTGGTGCCAGCCGCGTTCGATGGCAGTACGGACTACCTGCCGACGCCCGAGGCACGCCGCCTCGAGGCGCGCAGCTACCTGTCCCTGCTCAAGATTGTCGGCCAACGGGTGCCGCAGCCCGCGCCGAGCCGGCTCGCCGCCGCAGTGCTGGTGCCCGGCTTCATCTCCGGCGACTTCTCGCTGACCGTGCTGGCCCGGCACCTGCGTCGGCACGGAGTGCGCACCTTCGCCAGCGGCATCGGGGCGAACCTGGGCTGCACCGATGCGATGGTCGAACGACTGATAACCCGGGTCGACGAGGTGGCCGCCGTCGAGGGCCGGCGGGTCACCCTGGTCGGGCACAGCCGCGGCGGGATGATCGTGAAACTCGCCGCCCAGCGCAGGCCGGACCTGGTCGCCTCGGTGGTCGCTCTCAGCGCCCCGGTCACCGGCACGCTCAGCGTGGCGCCGCACGTCCGCAAGCAGCTCGAGCTGCTCTTCCGCCTCCAGGCGCGTGGCTTCGGCGGGGTGATCGGCCAGGACTGCGTCACCGGCGAGTGCGCAGCACGGATCGCGGAAGAACTCGACCAGCCGTTCCCGGCGGGCGTCCCGTACCTGTCGGTCTACTCGGAATCGGACGCGATCATCGACTGGCGCACCTGTCTCGATCCCGCCGCCGAACTGGTCGAGGTCACCGCGAGCCACTCCGGCATGGGCGCCGACGCGACCGTGCTGCGCGTGGTGGCCGATTGGCTGACGGCGCCGGGGTCCTGACCCCGCGCCGGCCGCGTCCTCAGCCGCGCTGCGGCAGGCCGTGCAGGTACCCCTTCTGCTGCACCCGGCTGCTCATCCGCCAGCCCGCACCGGTGCGCACGAACGAGTCGAAGTACCAGAGGCCGACGTAGAGCGGCGGCTGGCTCGCGTCGGTGAACCACATCGGGTTGTGGCAGATGGTTCGCGCGGTGGCCGCGTCCCCGGCCAGTTCGACGGCGCTGGTGGCGACGAGGTGCTGGTGTCCGGCGAAGTGGACCAGCACCGACGCCAGCCAGGTCTTCATCTGCGGCAGCGCCCCGGCCTGTCCACCGGTCGCGGTGAAGTCGAGGGCGGCGTCCGGTGTGAAGATCGAGTCGAGATCGTCGAAGCGGTGGAAATCGATGGCGTAGCTGTACGCGGTGATCAGATCCTGGATCTCGAGCCGGTCGGACAACTCCTGCTGCGTCTTCATCCGGGACCCTCCTTCTCGAGCCGGCGCAGGTGCTCGCCCGGCGCCCCGAACAGTGCGGCGCTGCCGTGCGCGCGTTTGAAGTACAGGTGCGCGTCGTGCTCCCAGGTGATCGCGATGCCACCGTGCAGCTGGATCGCCTCACCGGCAATGGTCTGGAACGCCTCCGAGCAGTACGCCTTCGCGACCGACGGGTGCACGGTGCCGGCACCGGCGGCGTGGGCCGCCGAACGCGCCGCCTCGAGCAGCACGTACAGGTCGGCCATCCGGTGCTTGAGCGCCTGGAAGCTGCCGATGGGGCGGCCGAACTGATGCCGCACCTTGCTGTAGGCGACGGTCATCTCCAGCACAGCGGCCGCCGCGCCGACCTGCTCGGCGGCGAGCGCGACCACCGCGGCGTCCAACGCAGTCCGCAAAGCGTGCATCGCATCTGCCGGCCCGATCCGAACGGCCGGCGCGTCCGTCAGCCGCACCCTCGCCAGCCGCCGGGTGGGATCCATCGTCGGCGTGTGGGCGCGATCGGCGAAGGTCGGGTCGACTTCGTATACCGCGCCGTCGGCGACGACGAGCAGCACTTCGGCGACATCCCCGTGCAGGACGTAGTGCGCCTCTCCGGTCAGACGGTCACCGGCGGCGTGGAAACATTCCGCGCGCCACCTGCCGTCGCGGTCGGCCGAAGCCAGCGCGGCGACTGCGCCCGCTGCGATACGTGGCAGCAGCCGCGCGGCTGCCTCGGCGTCATCGAGCGCGACGAGCAGCGAGGTCGTCAGCACGCTGCCCAGCATCGGGCCGGGCGTCAGGGTGCGGCCGAGTTCCTCCATCACGATCTGCACCTCGCGTGCGCCGGCGCCGACGCCGCCGAACTGCTCCGGTACGCCGAGCGCGGCCACGCCGATCTGTTCGCAGAGCACCTTCCACAACGTCGCGTCGTAGCCGCTCGGCTCCTCGATCGCGCGCCGGACGGCCGCGCTGTCCGAACGCTTGGCCAGCAACGCCCGGACGGCGTCGCGCAGCCCGCGTTGCTCCTCGGTCAGTTCGGTCATCGCGCCGTTCCGATCGCCGCGAACACCCGGTCGCGATGGAATCGCTGCGTGCCCCACGCGGAGACGAGGGCGCGCACCTTGGTCAGCCACAGCGCGAGGTCGTACTCGGCGGTGTAGCCGATCGCGCCGTGCACCTGGAGTGCCGTTCGCGCAGCGAGGTACGCAGCGTCGGTACAGGCGATCTTGGCGGCCGACACATCGCGCGCCGCGGTGGGGGAGTCCAGCGCGAGGGCCGCGCCGAACAGCAGCGGCCGGGCCAGATCGAGCGCGACCGCGACGTCGGCGAGCTGATGCTTGACGGCTTGGAACGACCCGATCGGCTTGCCGAACTGGCTGCGCGACCTGGCGTAGCCGACCGAGCGATCGAGCAGCGCGGCGCCGAGCCCGAGAAGCTGCGCCGCGGTGGCCAGCACGCCGCGCTCGAAGGGCGCGACCGGATCGACCACAGCTTCCGCGCCGGTCGCGCGCACCGTGGCGATCCGCCGGGCACCATCAACCGAACGGATCTCGTCGGCCGGCTCGGCCGCCGCCAATCGCGTCCCGTCGAGGAGGTAGACGGCGTCGGCGAAACCGGCGTCGAGCGCGTAGGGCACATGCGGGGGCGCAGCGAGCGTGGCGACGGACTCGCCGACGGCCACGCCGAGGGCCGGCAGCACGGCGATCGACTCGACGTAGGGGCCGGGCACCGCGAACCGGCCGAGCTGCTCGAACGTGAGCACGAGATCGACCGGCGTGGCGCCGGAGTCCGCCTCGCCGAGCGACAACACGCCCTGCTCGGCGAGCCGGGTCCAGAGCTTGCGACCCGGAGCCGGGTCGCCGGCGGCCCACGCCCGGATCACCGACGGTGTGTCCGCGTCGGCGAGCAGGGCGCCGACCGAGCGCGCGAACGCGACCTGTTCGGACTGCGGCAGGAATCTCATCCGCAGCTTCCGTCCTGGCCCGCGAAGCGGCACTCAGTCCGGTGCGCACCCTGTTGGTCCGCGAAGCGGCGCTCAGTCCGGGGCGCACCCTGATGGTCCGCGAAGCGGAGGTGAGCATTCATTCCACTTCTCATCGGGGCAGCCCCAGCAGGCGTTCGGCGACGACGTTGCGCTGGATCTCGTTCGTGCCGGCGTAGATCGGGCCGGCGAGGGAGAACAAATAGCCGTCCATCCACTCACCGGCCAGTTCGCCCTGTGTGCCCAGCAGATCGAGCGCCGTCTCGTGCAGGGCGACGTCCAGCTGCGACCAGAACAGCTTGCCGATCGACGACTCGGCGCCCAGCTCGCCGCCCTCGGTCAACCTGGTGACCGTCTGCCAGGTGTGCAGCTGGTAGGCGCGCGCGCCGATCCACGCGCCCACCACCCGGTCGGTGAGCGCCGGGTCGTCCACGCCGCTGGCCAGGCCGGTCAGCCGCTCGGCGGCCGCGAGGAACCGGCCCGGCGAGCGCAGCGACAGCCCGCGCTCGTTGGACGCGGTCGACATCGCCACCTTCCAGCCGTCGCCGACTCCGCCGATGACGTCCTCGTCCGGCACGAACACGTCGTCCAGGAAGATCTCGGCGAAACCCGGCCCGCCGTCGAGCTGCGGGATTCCGCGCACCGTGACGCCGTCGGCGCGCAGGTCGAACATGAAGTAGGTCAGCCCGCGGTGCCGTTCGGTCTCGGGATCGGTGCGGAACAGCCCGAAGCCGCGGTCGGCGTAGGTCGCTCGGGTCGACCAGGTCTTCTGCCCGGACAGCGTCCATCCGCCGTCGGCGCGCACCGCGCGGGATTTGATCCCGGCCAGGTCGCTGCCCGCCTCGGGCTCCGACCACGCCTGCGCCCAGATCTCGTCGGCGCGCGCCATCGGCGGCAGGACCCGCTGCAACTGTTCGGGGGTGGCGTGCGCGAACAGCGTGGGGGCGAGCAGGAAGATGCCGTTCTGGCTCACCCGCAGCGGCGCCTGGGCGCGGAAGTACTCCTCCTCGAACACCACCCATTCGATGAGCGAGGCGTCCCGACCGCCGAACTCCGCGGGCCAGGACACGACCGACAGGCGGACGTCGGCGAGCGTGTGCTCCCACTCGCGGTGCGCGGCAAATCCCGCGGCGGTGTCCATCGACGGCAGCCGCGGCGCGGGGACGTGCTCGCGCAGGAATTCGCGCACCTCGGTGCGGAACTCTTGCGTCGCCGCGTCGAACTCGAGATCCACTAGTCGGAGCCTCTCTGCGGCGCAACACGCCGTGCGGGCCGGCGCACCGGGGCCAAGACCGTCATGTCGCCTGGTCCTTCATCGACCTGGCGTCCAGGCCGCCCAGCGAGTCGGTGCCGACCTCGGCGTTGTGCGCGTGCGCGAAGTGGTGCAGTCCGAACACCGAGTCCATTCCGTTGCGCATGCCCATCGCGTCCTCGCACTGGTTGACCGCGCGCTTGGTGAGCGCCAGCCCGAACTGCGGCATCGCGGCGATGCGGTCTGCGACGGCGAACGTCTCGTCCTCGAGCGAGGCGCGCGGCACGACCCGGTTGACCATGCCCCACTCGTAGGCACGCTGCGCGGAGAACCGGTCCCCGGTGAACAGGACCTCCTTCGCCGCACGCGGCCCGAGCACCCACGGATGGGCGAAGTACTCGACGCCCGGGATGCCCATCCGGACGACCGGGTCGGCGAAGAACGCATCATCGGCCGCGACGATGAGGTCGCACACGAAGGCGAGCATCAGCCCGCCGGCGATGCACGCGCCCTGCACCATGGCGATCACCGGCTTGGGGATCTCCCGCCAGCGCCGGCACATGCCGAGGTAGACCTCCATCTCGCGCGCGTACCGCAGGTCGCCGCCCTCGCGGCCGACGTGGTCCCACCAGATGATCGCCTCGTTGGCGTAGTGGACATCGACGTCGCGACCCGGCGTGCCGATGTCGTGGCCGGCCGAAAAGTGCTTGCCGGCGCCGGCCAGCACGATGACCTTGACCGCGGCGTCGTCGACGGCCCGCTGGAACGCGGCGTCGAGGGCGTAGGTCATTCGTGAGTTCTGGGCGTTGCGGTAGTCCGGCCGGTCCATCGTCACGACGGCGACCGCGCCACGCACCTCGTATGCGACCGGCTCCTCTTCAGACATCTGCCCACTCCTTGCGTAGCTCCGTCTTCAGCACCTTGCCGGCCAGGTTGCGGGGCAGCGTCTCGACGAACTCCACCCGGCGCGGCACCTTGAAGTTCGCCACCTGCTCGCGGCAGTAGTCGACCACGTCCTCGACGGTCAGCACAGCGTCGGACGTGCGCACGACGAGCGCCAGACCGACCTCGCCGAGGCGTTCGTCCGGGATGGCGATCACCGCCGCGTCGGCGACGCCCGGCAGCCGGGCCAGCGCCTGTTCGATCTCGGCCGGGTACACGTTGAACCCGCCGCTGATGTACATGTCCTTGAGCCGGTCGGTGATGCGCAGGTAGCCGTGGTCGTCGAGCACGCCCACATCGCCGGTGTGCAACCAGCCGTCCGAATCGATTGCGGCCGCGGTCGCCTCGTCGTCGTCGAGGTAGCCGAGCATCACGTTCGGCCCGCGCAGCAGCAGTTCGCCCTGCTCGCCGATGCGCGCCTCGAAGCCGGCGACCGCGCGGCCGCACGTGCGCGCCACGACCTCCGGCGGGTCGTCGCGCCGGCACATCGTCGCCACGACCGCCTCGGTCATGCCGAACGCGGTGAGCACGATCTCGAAGCTCAACTCGTCTTGCATCCGCTCGACCAGCGCGACCGGCACGATCGCGGCACCGGTGACCGCGAAACGCAGCGACGAGAGGTCGAACTCGCTCCGTGCCGGATGGTCGAGGATCGTCTGGAAGATCGTCGGCGCACCGGGCAGGACGGTGATCCGCTCGTCCTGGATCAGCCGCATGGCGGCCTCGACGTCGTACACCGCCTGCGGCACGAGCGTGGCGCCGGTCAGCAGGCCCACCACGACGCCCGCCTTGTAGCCGAA
The DNA here is from genome assembly GCA_032160775.1 of Pseudonocardiales bacterium. Taxonomy (GTDB): domain Bacteria; phylum Actinomycetota; class Actinomycetes; order Mycobacteriales; family Jatrophihabitantaceae; genus Jatrophihabitans. Next base: position 7,561 of record JAVHVB010000096.1, read on the forward strand.
GCTGTGGAAGAACGGGTTGATGACGAGGTAGCGGTCGGTGGCAGCGACCTCGCCGCACTCGGCCCAGGCGCGCGCGACATCGAGCACCTGCCGGTGCGCCGACAGCACGCCCTTCGAGCGGCCGGTCGTGCCCGAGGTGAACAAGATGTCGCTGACGTCGTCCGGCCGTACCGCCGCAGCGCGGGCGTCCGCTGTATCGATCGGTACGCGGTCGGCCCACTCCGCGACGACGTTGCGCCCGCCGACCAGCGCGTCGCCGAACGAGGCGCCGAAGTCGATCTGAACCAGCGCCTCCACGGCGGCGAGCGGGCCACTCGGCCCGGCGGCCTCGCGAAGCTGCGCAATCTTGTCAGTGCCGAGAAACGGATCCGTCGCCACAAGCACCTTCGCCCGCGTGCGGGTGAGGATGTCGAGCGCCTCATGGCCGGTGTAGCGGGTGTTGATCGGCACCAACGTCGCACCCGCATAATGCGCGCCGAGTGCGGCGACCACCCAGTGGCGCGTATTCGGTGCCCATACTGCGATCCTGTCGCCCGCCTGCACGCCCGCGGCAAGGTAAAACCGGGCCGCTTGGCGAACCTCGTCCAGCAGCGCGCGCCAGCTGAGCCGGACCGGGCCGTCGACGAGCGCCTCGCCGTCGCCGAAGGTCTCGGCAGCGCGGATGAGGGCCGCGGGAATGGTCACGAACACAGCTCCAGGGCATACCTAGCAAGTGCTTGGTAGGTTACCCTACGGGCATGCAGGCGAGCCAGCCGGACGAGCTGCGATGAGCGCGCGCGCGAACAGCGATGGGGACTTCCGCGCCGAGGTGCGGGACTGGCTGGCCGACGCGCTCGCCGGCGAGTTCGCCGGGCTACGCGGGTCCGGCGGCCCCGGCCGCGAGCACGAGGCGTTCGAGGAGCGGCTGGCCTGGCAGAAGCACCTGGCCGCCGCCAATTGGACCTGCCTGGGCTGGCCGGCCGAGCACGGCGGGCGGGCGGCCACGATCACGGAGCAGGTGATCTTCCACGAGGAGTACGCGCGGGCGAACGCGCCGCGCAGCATGAACCACCTCGGCGAAGAACTGCTCGGCCCGACCCTCATCGCGTTCGGGACCCCCGAGCAGCAGCAGCGCTTCCTTCCCAAGATCAAGTCGGTCGACGAGCTGTGGTGCCAGGGTTACTCCGAACCGGGCGCCGGATCGGATCTCGCCGCTGTCGCCACGTCGGCGCGGCTGGTCGACGGCCAGTGGTCCGTCACCGGGCAGAAGGTGTGGACCTCGCTCGCGCACGTGGCCGACTGGTGTTTCGTGGTCGCGCGCACCGAGCCCGGCTCGATCAGGCACCACGGGCTGTCCTACCTGCTGGTCCCGATGAAGCAGCCCGGCGTCGAGGTGCGCCCGATCGTCCAGCTGACCGGCACCGCCGAGTTCAACGAGGTGTTCTTCGACGACGCGCGCACTGACGAGTCGCTCGTCGTCGGCGCGGCCGGCGACGGCTGGCGGGTGGCCATGGGCACGCTGGGTTTCGAGCGGGGGATCTCGACGCTCGCCAACCAGGTGGGATTCCGCCGCGAACTCGACGCCGTCGTCGCGCTGGCCAAGGACACCGGCAGCTACGACGACCCACTCGTCCGCGACAAGCTGACCCGCTTCCGGGTGCGCCTCGACGTAATGCGCGCGCATGCCGAGCGCACGCTGGCGAGTTCCGGCGCGGGCACCCCCGGAACGGAGGCCAGCGTCGCGAAGCTGCTCTGGGCCCACTGGCATCGCGATCTGGGCGAGTTCGCGATGGAGGTCCGCGGTGCCGCTTCGATGGTCGAGGCATCGGACGGTCTGGACGACTGGCAGCGGCTGTTCCTCTTCAGCCGCGCGGACACGATCTACGGCGGATCGGACGAGGTGCAGCGCAACATCATCGCCGAGCGCACCCTCGGCCTGCCCCGCGAGGCCCGCCCATGAACATCGCCCCGCCGCAGTACCCGACCGGACACTCGCTGCTCGCGGGCAAGGTCGTCATCGTCACCGCATCGGCCGGCGCCGGCATCGGCCAGGCTACGGCGCGGCGTTGCCTCGAAGAGGGCGCCCGGGTCGTCATCAGCGACACCCACGAGCGCCGGCTGGGCGAGACGCTGGACGTGCTGACGGCCGAGCACGCGGACGCGGTGGCCGCCGTGCCGTGCAACGTCACCGACGAGACGCAGGTGCAGCAGCTGATCGACACGACGGTGGCCACCTTCGGCCGGCTGGACGTGATGATCAACAACGCCGGGCTGGGCGGTACGAAGTCCATCCTCGAGATGACCGACGAGGAGTGGACGAGGGTGCTCGACGTGACCCTGAACGGCACGTTCCGGTGCACCCGCGCCGCGCTGCGCCAGTTCGTCGCCCAAAACCAGACGGGCCAGGGCGGCGGGGGAGCGGTCGTCAACAACGCTTCGGTCATCGGCTGGCGCGCGCAGGAGGGCCAGGCCCACTACGCCGCGGCGAAGGCGGGGGTCATGGCTCTCACCCGGTGCGCTGCGCTGGACGCGGCGCCACACAACATCCGGGTGAACGCGGTCGCGCCGAGCCTCGCGATGCACCCGCACCTGGTGAAGGTCACCAATGACGAACTGCTGGCCGAACTCACCCAGCGCGAGGCGTTCGGCCGCTACGCCGAGCCGTGGGAGGTCGCCAACGTGATGGTCTTCCTCGCCAGCGACCTCAGCTCGTACCTGACCGGCGAGGTCATCTCGGTGAGCAGCCAGCGCGCATGAACACCCGACAGCTGACCACCCCGACGCAGACCAACGACCGGCGCGGCGAGCTGCTCGACATCGCGGCCGGGCTGTTCGCCGACCGCGGGCTGCGCGCCACCACCGTCCGGGACATAGCCGACGCGGCCGGCATCCTGTCCGGCAGCCTGTATCACCACTTCGACTCGAAGGAGTCGATGGTCGACGAGATCCTGCGCGGGTTCCTCGACACGCTCTTCGACCGGTATCAAGGCATCGTCGCGCAGGGCCTCGACCCGCGCCGGACCCTCGAGGCGATCGTCGTCGCCTCGTTCGAGGCGCTCGACGAACACCACGCCGCGGTCGCCATCTACCAGGCCGAGGCGCGGCGGCTCGCCGAGCAACCCCGCTTCGACTACATCCCGCAGCGGCTCACCGAGTTCCGTCGGATGTGGCACGACGTGCTGAAGGCGGGTATCGCCGACGGCAGCTTCCGCCCGGACCTCGACGTCGAGCTGTCCTACCGATTCCTGCGGGACACCGTGTGGGTCGGCGTGGGGTGGTACCGGCCCGGCGGCAAGCTGCCCATCGACACCATCGCCCGGCAGTACCTCTCGATCGTTTTCGACGGCATCGCCGCCGACGCATAGGAACGGAGCATCCCGTGGCCGAGGCCTACCTCGTCGACATCGTCCGCACCCCGGTCGGCCGAAAGAAGGGCGCCCTCTCGCAGGTGCACCCGGCCGATCTCGGCGCGCACGTCATCACCGCGCTGTTCGACCGCAACCCAGGCGCCGACCCGGACGCCGTCGACGACGTGATCTTCGGCTGCACCGACACGCTCGGCCCACAGTCCGGCGACATCGCGCGCACCTGCTGGCTGGCGACGGGGTTCTCCGAGGAGGTCCCGGGCGTCACCGTCGACCGGCAGTGCGGATCGAGCCAGCAGGCTGTGCACTTCGCCGCGCAGGCCGTGCTGAGCGGCACCGCGGACCTCGTCGTGGCCGGCGGTGTGCAGAACATGACGATGATCCCGATCTCGTCGGCGATGATGTTCGGCCAGCAACTCGGCTTCGAGACCCCGTTCTCCGGCTCGGTCGGGTGGGAGAAGCGGTACGGGGATCCCACGGTCAACCAGGTGTCACAGTTCCGCGCGGCCGACATGATCGCCGAGAAGTGGGACGTCAGCCGCGAGGACATGGAGCGCTTCGCACTGGAGAGCCACCGGCGCGCGGCCGCCGCCATCGACGAGGGCCGCTTCGAACGCGAGATCGTCCCGTTCGGCGACTTCACCACTGACGAGGGTCCGCGCCGGGACACCACGCTGGAGAAGATGGCCGAGCTGAAGGCGCTGCAGGACGGCGGCCGGATCACCGCGGCAGTCTCGTCGCAGATCTCCGACGCGGCCAGCGCCGCCCTCGTCGCCTCGGCTGCCGCGGTCCACCGCTTCGGCCTGACTCCGCGGGCGCGGGTGCACCACATCTCGGTGCGCGCCGACGACCCGATCTACATGCTCACGGCGCCGATCCGGGCGACCAAGTACGCGCTCGGCAAGGCCGGGATGACCCTCGACGACATCGATCTGGTCGAGATCAACGAGGCGTTCGCCTCGGTCGTGCTCGCGTGGGCGAAGGACACCGGCGCGGACCTGGCCAAGGTGAACGTCAACGGCGGGGCGATCGCGCTCGGCCACCCGATCGGCGCGACCGGCACGAAGCTGATGGCGACGCTGCTGAGCGAGCTCGAGCGGTCCGGCGGCCGCTACGGCCTGCAGACGATGTGTGAGGGCGGTGGCCAGGCGAACGTCACTATCATCGAGCGGCTCTGAGCGCCGGGCGAGCGCCGACGGCCGCGCTGCGGCGGGACACGCCGTAGCCACCGCCGCCCCGGAACCAAGGGATGGCGGAAAGAGATGAACAGTGGTTCACTTCTTGCATGGCGTACCGGCGGACCCCGCGCGTGCAAGCGCGGTTGGACGCCCAACGCGTCGCAATCCTCCAGGCGGCGGCCGCCCTGCTCGCCGAACAGGGCTACGCAGGGTGCAGCATGGCCGCGGTCGCCGCGCGGGCCGGGGTCGCGTCCGGGACCGTCTACAACCACTTCACCGGCAAGGTCGAACTCGTCGCCGAGGTGTTCCGCAGCATCGTCAGCCATGAGGTGGACGTCGTCCGGCAAGCCGCGGCCACCGGTGACGCAGCGGAGTGCACGGTCGCGGTCCTCGAGACGTTCGCGCGCCGCGCGCTGAAGTCGCCGCGACGCGCCTACGTCCTGCTGGTCGAACCGGTCGACCCGCTCATCGACGAACTCCGGCTGGAGTTCCGCCGCGCCTTCCGGGACGTCATCACCGACGCCATCACCCGTGGGGTGGCCAACGGTGAGCTGCCGCCACAGAACGCGGCGCTGGTCGCCGCCGCCCTGGTCGGCGCGCTCGGCGAGGCACTGATCGGGCCGCTCGCCACCGGCGCCGAGGACCCGGACACGATCCCCACACTCATCCAGTTCACCCTGCGCGCGATTGGGAGCAGTCATGCCGACGCATGAGGTCACGAACCAGGTACCGCCGCTGATCGGCCGCGACATCAGCACCCACCCGGCGCTGCTCGAGGGGCTGCACCGCGAGGGCGCCGGCTGGGCCGAGGAGGAGGTCCGCCGGCTGGGCGAACTCGGCAACAGCGAGCGCTGGCAGGAGGCCGGCCGGCTGGCCAACGACCACCCGCCGGTCCTGCGCACCCACGACCGGTACGGGAACCGGGTCGACGAGGTGGAGTACCTGCCGCAGTACCACGACCTGATGCGAACGGCCGTCGAGGCCGGCCTGCACGGCGCCCCGTGGGCCGACGACCGGCCGGGCGCGCACGTGGCGCGGGCGGCGAAAATGGTGTCCTGGGGCGTGGCCGACGCGGGCCACCTGTGCCCGATCTCGATGACCTACGCCGTCGTCCCGGCGCTGCGCACCACGCCGGACCTCGCCGCGCAGTACGAGCCGCTGCTGACGAACCGCGTCTACGACTACGGCCTCCGCGCGCCGCTGACCAAGGACGGGCTCATCGCCGGCATGTCGATGACCGAGAAGCAGGGCGGCTCAGACGTGCGGGCCAACACGACACAGGCCGTGCCCAGCAGCGACGGCAGCTACCGGCTCACCGGCCACAAGTGGTTCACCTCCGCGCCGATGTCCGACCTGTTCTTGACGCTCGCGCAGGCACCTGACGGGCTGTCCTGCTTCCTCGTGCCGCGCGTGCTCCCGGACGGCAGCCGCAACGCCTTCTTCCTCCAGCGGCTCAAGGACAAGCTCGGCAACAAGTCGAACGCGTCCAGCGAGGTCGAGTACGACGGCGCGCTCGGCTGGCTGGTCGGCGAAGAGGGGCGCGGCGTGCCGACCATCATCGAGATGGTCAACATGACCCGCCTCGACTGCTCGCTGATGGCGGCGGGCGGGATGCGCACCGGCACGGCGCAGGCGATGCACCATGCAACGCACCGATATGCGTTCGGCAAGGCGCTGATCGACCAGCCGGCGATGCGCAACGTACTCGCCGACCTGGCCATCGACTCGGAGGCCGCGACGACCGTCGTTCTGCGCATCGCCGGCGCAGTCGATCGGGCAAGCCGCGGCGACGAGGCCGAGAAGCAGTTCCGGCGGGTGGCGCTCGCGGTGACCAAGTACTTCTTGTGCAAGCGGCTCGCCTCGCACACGGTCGAAGCGCTCGAGTGCCTGGGCGGGAACGGCTACGTCGAGGAGTCCGGCATGCCGCGGCTCTACCGCGAAGCGCCACTGATCTCGATCTGGGAGGGCTCGGGCAACGTTGCGGCCCTCGACACCCTGCGCGCGATGGGCCGCGAGCCCGAGGCGATCGAGGCGTTCTTCGGCGAGCTCGACCTCGCCGCCGGGAGCGATGCCCGCTACGACGACGCGCTGGCGATGGTGCGCAAGCAGTTCACCGACCTGGACGAGTTGCAGTACCGCGCGCGGCGCATCGTCGAGCAACTCGCGATGCTGCTCCAGGCGTCCCTGTTGTTGCGCCACGGCCCGGCGCCGGTCGCCGACGCGTTCGTCGCGTCCCGGCTGGCCGGCGACTGGGGCGTCGCCTACGGCACCCTGCCCACCGGCGTGGACACCCAGGCGATCCTCGACCGAGCGCGCGTCGGCTGATGTCCGGCTGGAAGGCCGGGCTGACCGAGGGCGACGACTCGCTGTTCGCCGGTCGCCCGGCACCCGAGCGCACGGCGACCTACCCGACGCTGACCTACGAGGTCACCGGCCGGATCGCCCGGATCACCTTCAACCGGCCCGAGCGCGGCAACGCCATCACTCCGGACACGCCGCTGGACCTCGCGCATGCGGTCGAGCGGGCCGACCTCGACCCGCAGGTGCACGTCATGGTCGTGTCCGGGCGGGGGACCGGCTTCTGCGGCGGCTACGACCTGTCCATCTTCGCCGAGCAGGACATGGCCCGCGCGACCGGCGAGCTGCCGCGCGACGGCACTCTGCTCGACCCGGTCGCACAGGCACGCAACCACGACCCGGCGCGGGCATGGGACCCGATGGTCGACTACGCGATGATGAGCCGGTTCAACCGTGGCTTCGCCAGCCTGCTGCACGCCACGAAACCGACGGTCGCGAAGCTGCACGGCTTCTGCGTGGCCGGCGGCACGGACATCGCGCTGTACGCCGATCAGATCGTCGCGGCCGCCGACACGAAGATCGGCTACCCGCCGACTCGGGTGTGGGGCGTCCCGGCAGCCGGGATGTGGGCGCACCGGCTGGGCGACCAGCGCGCGAAGCGGCTGCTGTTCACCGGCGACACGATCACCGGGACCGAGGCGGCGGAATGGGGACTGGCGGTCGAGGCGCCGCCGCCGGAGGAGTTGGACGAGCGGACCGAGATCCTGCTGGAGCGGATCGCGCGGATGCCGCTCAACCAGCTGATGATGACGAAGTTGGCGCTCAACACGGCGCTGTTCGCGCAGGGCGTCGGCACGAGCGCGATGATCAGCACGGTGTTCGACGGGATCGCCCGGCACACCCGGGAAGGACACGGGTTCGTCGCACGGGCGGCGGAGGCCGGGTTCCGCGAAGCGGTTCGGGAGCGGGACGAGCCGTTCGGCGATGCCGGACGGACGGTGTTCCGCGGCTAGCGAAGGGTGCAGGCTGCCGGGTCAGGCAGAGCGACGGTGCGGCGACGCGGCGAGCAACTCGCGGTGCCGGGAGCCCGTGCAGTGGCCGTCCGGCAGGATCTCGCCGAAGTCGTCGAACACGACGACGCCGTTGCACAGCAGGCTCCAGCCCTGCTCGGGGTGCGCGGAGACGACATGCGCGGCGTCGCGGTCGGCGGCCTGGGCCGTCGGGCAGGCCGGCGTGTGGAGGCAGGCGCGGAGAGCCGGGGTCTCGGCTTCGGTGTTCATCATGGCGGGTGTCCTGTAATCGCTTACGGCTGGTGCTCGGTCAAGTGTGCTTGAAAATGTTCAGACGTCAAGCAAACTCGCCCGGGCTGTGTATCAAGAGTTATCGGAAGTCGCCTTGATACGTGTGAAATTCTTGTGATGTTGTAACCTTACTGTTACTTAACATGTGTTCGCAACAGGCGAACCGCCCCGCTCGATGGGCGGAAGGTCCCGGTTCGTCAGGTCCGGCCGTCCCGATCCTGCGCTCGGCGCAGCGCGGCGGTCCGTGGCACCCAATCCGCGAGGACGGCCGGGAAACCGACTGACAGCGCGGCCTGGACGACCTCGTCGTCGTCGTCGATGAGCGCCGCGATGCCGCGCGGTGCGAGCGAGCGCAGCACTTCGACCTTGTACCGCGGCGCCGGGCGATAGTCCCCGTACGGCCGCAGGTACAGCTCCTCGCCGGGCAGGCCGTGCCCGGCGAGCCAGTCGGCGGTGGTCTCGCGCAACCATTCCGGCCGGCCCGTCAGCCAGACGATCTCGTGCTGCGCCGCCAGCTCCGCGACCAGCGCCGCGCCCTCCGGGAGGAGGGGATCCTCGTGCGCGGCTTCGAAGAACGACGTCCACGACCGTCGCCGCTCGAGATGGTGCAACCGATGCCGGACATCGGCCACCACCCCGTCGATGTCGAAGACCGCTAGCATCGCCGCAGCGTATTCGGCTCCCGTAGTCTGGGATGTTGTGCGCTTCCTTGGACCGGCTCCGTCGTCCGAACTGACCTACGACGACGCCTTCATGGTCCCCGCCCGGTCGGAGATCTCTTCCCGGTTCGACGTCGACCTGGCCACCACCGACGGCAGCCGGGCCACCATCCCGCTGGTCGTCGCCAACATGACGGCGGTTGCCGGACGCCGGATGGCCGAGACGGTGGCCCGCCGCGGCGGGCTCGCCGTGCTGCCACAGGACATCCCACTGCCCGTCGTGCGCGATGTGGTGCAGTCGGTGAAGGCGTGCCACCCGGTCATCGAGACGGCGCTGACGTTGTCTCCGCAGAGCACCGTCAGCGACGCGATCGCGCTGCTGCCCAAGCGCGCCCACGGCGCAGTGATCGTCGTCGACGGCGGGCGACCCGTCGGCATCGTCACCGAGTCCGACTGCGTCGGCTCGGAGCGGTTCGCCCAGCTGCACCAAGTGATGACGCCCGATCCGCTGACCCTTTCGGACTCGGTCGACCCGGTCCAGGTGTTCGAGACCCTCGAGGCGAAGCGCCGCAAGCTGGCACCGGTCGTCGACCAGCACGGGCAGTTGCTCGGCGTCGTGACGCGCACCGGAGCGCTGCGCTCCACCATCTACCGGCCCGCCGTGGACGGCAACGGCCGGTTGCTGGTGGCTGCCGCGACCGGTGTGAACGGCGACGTCAAGGCGCGCGCCGCGGAACTGCTCGACGCCGGCATCGACCTGCTCGTCATCGACACCGCCCACGGACACCAGCAGCGCATGCTCGAGGCGCTGGCCGCGGTGCGCGCGCTGGCGCCCGATGTGCCGGTCGTCGCGGGCAACGTGGTGTCGGCAGAGGGCACCCGCGACCTGATCGAGGCCGGCGCCGACATCGTCAAGGTGGGCGTCGGACCGGGCGCGATGTGCACCACCCGGATGATGACCGGCGTCGGCCGCCCCCAGTTCTCCGCCGTACTCGAGTGCGCCGCGCAGGCGCGGGCGATGGGCAAGCACGTCTGGGCCGACGGGGGAGTGCGGCATCCGCGGGACGTCGCGCTAGGGCTCGCGGCGGGCGCGTCCGCGGTCATGATCGGGTCCTGGTTCGCCGGCACCTACGAGTCGCCGGGTGACCTGCACGTCGCGCCGGACGGCCGGCTCTACAAGGACAGCTTCGGCATGGCGTCGGCGCGTGCGGTCGCCAACCGGACGAGCAGCGAGAGCCCGTTCGAGCGGGCGCGCAAGGCGCTGTTCGAGGAAGGCATCTCGTCCGGGCGTCAGTTCCTCGATCCGGCGCGACCGGGCGTAGAGGATCTCATCGACGTGATCACCGCGGGTGTCCGCTCGGCGTGCACCTACGCGGGCGCGCTGAATCTCGAGCAGTTGCACGAGCGCGCAGTCGTCGGCGTGCAGACCGCAGCCGGTTTCCACGAGGGACGGCCGGTGCACGCGGGCTGGTGACCTACGGCGCAGGTGTGTGACCCTGGTTGACGTGGCAGGTTTCCCGCACGCCCACGCGCATCCGGCGCCCGGCACCTCCGCCCATCCGGCGCCCGGCACCGGCGACCGGCGTTGGCTGCTGGCCGCGCTCGGCGTGGTCGTCGTGTTCATGGCCGCCGAGGTCACCGCGGGGCTGCTCGCCCACACGCTCGCGCTGGTGGCCGACTCCGGGCACATTCTCACCGATGCCGCGGCACTACTGCTCGCGGTGATCGCATCCCGGTTGGCCGAGCGGCCGGCGCGCGGCGCGTACACCTACGGGTTCGCCCGCGTGGACGCGTTGTCCGGCCAGGCCAACGGCATCACCCTGCTGCTCCTCGCCGCGTGGTTCACCGTGGAAGGCATCCGGAGGCTGGTGGATCCGCCTTCGGTGCACGGCGGCGTGGAGGCCGTGGTCGCTGCGGTCGGCGTACTCGTCAATCTCGTCGCCACCGGGCTGGCGAGCCGCGCGAACCGCGCCAGCCTCAACGTCAAGGGCGTGCTGGCGCACCTGGTGACCGACGTGTGGGCCTTCGTCGCGACGCTCGTCGCTGGACTCGTCGTGCTGGGCACCGGGTGGTCGCGGGCCGACGCCGTCGCGTCCCTGCTCGTCGCAGCGCTCATGGCGTGGACCGGCGTGATTCTGGTCCGGGCCGCCGGGCGGGTGTTCCTCGAGGCCGCGCCGAAGGGCGTCGACCCGCTGGCCCTGGGCGCCGAACTCGCCGCGATGGCCGGAGTGGCGCAGGTACACGACTTGCACGTGTGGGTGCTCGGCTCGGACGCCACCGCCATGTCTGCGCACGTCCTCGTCCAGCCCGACTTCGACTGTCACGGGGTGGCCGCCGCGCTGCGCGCCCTGCTCGCCGACGCGTACGGGCTGGAACATGTGACGCTCCAGGTCGACCACATGGAGCAGCAACTGCACGACGCGGACAACTGCGCCGACGCGCACGGCGCCGTGCACGTCGCCCCGGCGCAGCCCTAGGACGCCTGCTCGGGCGGCGCGGGTCGCTGCCCCTTGCGCTTGCCCTTGCCGCCGGCCCGGGGGCCGGCGCCGGTGCCCTGGCGCGGCTGCGGGCGACCGCCTGCGCGCGGCCCCGGCCCCGGCCGGTTGGCCCGCGCACCGTCCTGCTGGTCGTCCACGAAGCCCTTCAGCTTCTCGGCAGCCTGATCGATCTGGCCGGCGTGGCCGAACTGCTTGCCGGCCAGGTCGGCGAGTTTGTCGATGCCGCCCTCGACCTGATCCCCGTGCTCGCCCAGCAGCGATTCGGCCTTGCCCTTCAGATCGTCGAAGTCGACCATTTCCGGCCCGCCCTTCCGCCTCCAGCGTCCTGCGCTCCGTGCCCTCCCATCATGCACGGTTGGGTAGTCCCGGATGCAGTGCGAGGATCAAGTCATGCTGCGCCCGATGCCACCGACGGATTCTCTGTTCCTGCTCGGAGAGACGCGCGAGCAGCCGATGCACGTCGGCAGCCTGCAACTGTTCGTCCCGCCGGACGGTGCCACCGCCATCGACGTGCGCGAGATGTTCGACGCGGCGATCGAGGAGGACACGGTCGCCCCGCTGTTCCAGCGGCGACCGCGGCGCTCGGTCACGACGCTGGGGCAGTGGGCGTGGGAGCCGGACCGGCAGTTCGACCTCGAACATCACGTGCGGCGCAGCGCCCTCCCGCAGCCGGGCCGCGTCCTCGAACTGCTGGCGCTGTGCTCGCGGCTGCACTCGACGTTGCTCGACCGCAAGCGCCCGCTGTGGGAGATGCACCTGATCGAGGGGCTGGCCGACGGGCGCTACGCCGCCTATTTCAAGGTGCACCATTCGCTCGTCGACGGCGTCTCGGCGCTGCGGTTGCTGAGCCGGATGATGAGCCCGGATCCCAACGAGCAGCAGATGCCCCCGCCGTGGGCGGCGCTGCCGCGGCGCTCCAAGCCGAAGGGTGACGGGGCGTCGCCGACCGACTCTGCCAAGGACGCCCTGCGGCTGCTCGGCGACGCCGCCGGCCTGCCGACCGCCCTGGCCCGGACGGTGAACCGCGCTATGCGCGACCAGGGTGGCGCGATGTCGCTGTCGGCGCCCAAGTCCATGTTCAATGTGCCGATCACCGGCGCCCGCCGGTTCGCCGCGCAGTCCTGGCCGATGGAGCGGATCCGCCGGGTGGGCAAGGCGAGCGAGTGCACGGTCAACGATGTCGTGCTCGCGATGTGTGCCGGCGCGCTGCGCCGCTATCTGGTGAGCATGGACGCGCTCCCGGACGCGCCGCTGATCGCGATGGTGCCGGTGTCCCTGCACGGCGAGGACACCGGCGACAGCGACGGCGGCAACGCCGTCGGGACGGTCATGTGCAACCTCGGCACGGACTGCAGCGATGCGGCGGACCGGCTGGCGCGGGTCCACCGGTCCATGGAGGACGGCAAGGACGCACTGCGGTCGATGACGCCGATGCAGATCATGATGATGAGCGCCATCGGGCTGTCCCCGCTCGCCGTGCTGCCGTTACTGGGGCTCACCGGCTCGGTGCGGCCGCCGTTCAACCTGGTGATCTCGAACGTGCCCGGCCCGCGCGAGCCGCTGTACTGGAACGGCGCCCGGCTGGACGGGCTGTATCCGCTGTCCATCCCGCTGGACGGCCAGGCGCTCAACATCACCTGCACCAGCTATTCGCATGAGATCGCCTTCGGCCTCACCGGCTGCCGGCGCACCGTGCCGCATCTGCAGCGCCTGCTCGGCTACCTGAACGACGACCTCGAGGCCCTCGAAGAGGCCGTCGGCATCTGAGCCGCAGTGGCATCCGCCTGGGCGCGGGTGCCTGCTGTCGCGCGCGACCGGACGAAGTCGCGAATCAGCCCGGCGATCAGCACCGGCTCGCGGTTCACCGTCCAGTGGCCGCCGGACACGCTCGACACGGTGAGGTCGGCAACCCACGGCCGGGTGGCGCCGACGACCATCTCCGCCGTGACCGGCTCGTCCTGTTCGGCAACGACGAGGTGCACGGGCAGGTCGACCGGCACCGGCCGAGGACGGCCAAGCCGGCGCATCATGTTCGCCCGGTAGAGCTGAATTCCGTACTTCGCATCCTCGGCGACCGCGGCGCGCTGGGCACCGTCGGACGACGGCCGCCCGACTCGCCGCGCGCCACGCTCGACCGCACCGCGCTTCGCGGCGAGTTCCGGTAGCCGGGGGAGTTGGAACAGGGCGACGTAGTAGGAGCTCATGAATTGCCGGAGGGACGCGCGCGGGTGCTGTCGCACCTGCCGCACCCAGAGCGCGGCGTAGTCCAGGGACGGCCCGGACAGCGAGGTGAACGTCGCGACCCGCCCCGCGGTGCGGTCGTCGGTGATCGCCGGCCACGATTGGATCGAGCCCCAGTCGTGCCCCACGAGGTGCACCGGGCGATCGGGGCTCACCGCATCCAGCACGGCCAGCAGGTCGTCGATGAGCTGCCGCATCCGGTACGCGGAGCGGCCGGCCGGTTTGCCCGACGCGCCCGCGCCGCGGACGTCGTAGGTCACGACGTGGAAGTCGTCCTCGAGCAGGTCGACGATGTCGTCCCACAAGTGATGGTTGTCCGGGAAGCCGTGCACTAGGACGACCGTCGGGGCGTCTGCCGCGCCCGATTCGTACACCGCCAGTTGCGTCCCGTCGGACGAGGTCACCTTGCGCGATCTGGCGCTCACCTGCGTGCCTCCACGTTCGAGCAGATACCTGCTACGCAGCGTAGCAACTAACTCTGTTCGGGTGGCTCGGTGTCGTGGAGGTGGTTGTAGCGGGGTTTCTGGTCGGGGTCGATCCAGGGGGGTGGGATCCAGGCGGCGCGGCCGTTGATGCGGGTGGATTGCCAGCCTTGTTTTTTGGCGTCGTTGTTGTGGGTTCGGCAGCCCAGCACGCCTGCATCGACGCGGGTCGGGCCGCCTTGGGCCCAGTCGGTGCAGTGGTCGGCTTCGCACCAGCCTGGTGGGGCGGGGCAGTGGGGGAAGGTGCAGCCGCCGTCGACCGCGGCCATGGCCAGGCGTTGGTTCTCGCTGAACAGCCGCGCCGTGCTGGAGTAGGCGGTGATGCCGTGGGTCTTGTCGATGACCACGTTCATCAGCCGGTACTCCGCGGCGGAGATCCGCATCGCCTCGGCGACCGGCAGCAGCGCGCCGTGCCCGGTGCGGGCCAGCCCGGTGCGGTGTTCGAAGTCTTTCGCGCTCATCGTCAAGACCACGGTGGCGCTCACCCCGGCCACCGAGGGCAGTTGCTGGGCGCGGACGTTGAGTTTCAGCGCTTCCAGCAGCGCGTCGTGGCGCCGCTGCCCGGCACTGCGAGGGTCTTTGAACCCGTCGACCTCCGGTTTGGGGCGGGCGAAGGCGTCCAGGTGCAGCAGCAGGAACTCGGTCAGCTCCGCGGTCGCCTCACCCTTGATGCTGGACGAGCCGTCCACCCGCTGGCTGATCGTCAGCTCACGCCGCCGGGCCCGCTGCTCCACGTCCTCGACATACTGGCCGTCCTGGTCGTAGCAGTACCGGATCCGGATCGCCAGCGTGGCCAACTGCCGCGGGTCGAACTGGATCGCGTAGCCGACCAGATCGGCCTCGATCTGCTCACCATGCTCGGCCTGCATCGCATCGGGCAGCTTCTCGACCGTGTCCACGATGATCCGGGCATGCCGGTCACTGATCGCACCGGCATGCTGGGCGGCCGCGACCTGCTCATAGATCGCCGGCAACCGCTGGCCGGTCAACGCCCGGCGCGGACCGGCCGCCTCGGCAGCCGCGATCCGCCCGGCCGCCTCACCCGGATCGATCTTCAACAACCCGCGAAGAAACGGCACCTTGCGCACGAAGCTGCGCCCCGGCAGCTCGCGGGCCAGCACCTCGCCGACGAACCGGTGATCGACCGCCGCCAGCCGCCGGGTCAACCGCTCCTTGTCGCGGCCGTAGGCCAGCAGCAGCTCATCGGGCAAGCCGCTCAGATCGGCAGCCAGCAGGGCATCGACCGCAGCATGCGCGC
>JAVHVB010000097.1:0-2513 GCA_032160775.1 Pseudonocardiales bacterium
TCGTCTTCGGGACCGGGTACCACTTGGCGGTCGAGCCGAGGCCGCGGTAGGTGTAGGAGTTGCCGTACGCGTCCTGGAGGACGACGACGCGCGCGCCGCTGCGGTCGTGGCCGACCTTCTTGACGACGCCGTCGCTGACGGCGACGACCGGCGCCCCGCGCTTGGAGTAGATGTCGATGCCCCGGCGCGCGGCGTTCGACTCGATGACGTTGGCCGCGTTCTGGCCGGGCTTGACCTTCTTCGCGCTGCGCGCGGCGGTGTCGTCGGCGTAGCGCGCGTTGCCGGCGACCGGGAAGCGGCCCTCGGTCAGTCCGGTGAGCGAGCCGACGAGGTCGCCCGGGATGCCGGTGATCAGCTTGGCGCGCAGCATGACCGAGTCGACGTACCAGCCCGCGTGGTTGTAGGCGAACACGGCGCGGCGGATGTCCTTGTCGCCGCCGGCGGCCTTCAGGTAGCGGGCCGAGGCGAAGATCGCGTCGACCGGGTTGAACGGGTCCTTCTTGCCGTCGCGGTTGCCGTCGACGCCGTACATCTTCCAGGTGGCCGGCATGAACTGCATCCAGCCCACGGCGCCGGCGCTCGACACGTTCAGGTTGCGGCCGTAGTCGGTCTCGATCTCGTTGATCGCCGCCAGGACCTCCCAGCGAATGCCGTACTGGATGCCGGCCGACTGGTAGATCGGGAGCAGGAAGATCGGGACGCGGAACTTCTGGATGACGAAGTTGGGGACGCCGCGGACGTCGCTGGGGCCCGGCAGCGCGTCGAAGAAGCTCGGCGTGGCGGCCGAGGACGTCGTGCCGCCGGGCGCCGGGGCCGGCGTGGCGGCGCCGCCGCCGCTGCTGCCCGAGCCGGTGTTGTGAGACGGCCCGTGCGCCGGGGTGCGGTGCTTGTGGGTGCGGTGCTTCTTGTGCTTGTGCTTGGGCTTGGCGGGGTGCTTGGAGCCGGAGTGGTGCTGGTGCTTGCGGCGGTGTGCGTGGGGCTCGGTCCCGGTCGGGTCGCCGATCACCGGGGTGCCGGTTGCCGGGTCGACGGGGGTCGGGCCGGTGGCGGGGTCGGTGGCCGCGGTCGGGTCGGTGGCCGCGGGGCCGGTCGCGCCGGGGTCGGTGGCAGCGGGCGTCGCGTTCGGGTCGGCGGCCGGCGTCGCGGCCTCCGCCTGCTGGGCGGCCGTGCCCGTGTCGGTCGGGACGGGCTGCTGGTCGCCGGTCGTCGTCTGGCCGTCGGCGGCGGTCTGCTGCTGCTGGGTGGAGGCCGGGTCGGGCTTGTCGCCGCTCTGGGTGATGGCGATCGCGGGGATGCCCATCGGCACCGAGGCGGCGGCGAGGATGCCGGCGACGAGCGCCAGGTGGCGGCGCGCCTTGCGGGTCGTGAAGCCCGGAGCGGCGTGCAGCATCGGGGTGAGCGCGTGCTCGTCCGGATGCGGAAGGTCGAGGAGGATGCCCTCGCCCGTCTCGATCGCGAACGCGACGCGGCGGTCCTCGAGCAGGTCGATGGCGACGTCGAACCCGGCGCGCCAGAAGAAGTCGATCTCGCCGGCGCGCAGGTCGGGCAGCACGGCGTGGCGGTGGATCGCGTTGCCGTCGTCGGCGATCAGGACGGCGTCGAGCGCCGGCGAGCCAGGCTCCGAGTGGTAGGTGCCGAGAACGCGCAGCAGCGCACGGTCCTCGTCGATGAGGACCTGCTCGAACCTCTCTAGCGAGAGGCCCGATGGGGCGAAGCGGTTGGACTGTCGGACAGGGATCGGAAGTGCTCCTGATCGGGCTCATGGCTCCATCGGCAGATGGGGCGGAGCGCTTGACTGGCTCCCCGCCCGGGCAGCCGGGGTGTCGGGTCGAGCCTGCGCGCGGCCGCTTGCCTGCGGCGGGGCCCGGGTCAGGGACCGGACGCGAGCCCGCGCGTGCGTGTCAGAGCGCCGCGCCGGGGACTTCCAGGGCGCCGCCGCGACGGCGATCGCCGGGCGCGCGGGCGAGCAGGCGGATCTCGCGGGCGAAGTTCTGCGCGGCGGTCAGGTAGACGGCTTCGCGCAGCGTCACGCGCAGGGTCGCCGTGGCGGTGGGCTTCCCGCCGGTGGCGTCGGCGTTCCCCGCGCCGGGGCGAAGGGCGAGCAGCTCGACGTCCTCGAGGGCGAGGGCGGTGTGCTTCTCGCCGGTGACGACGACGTCGACGCGGGCGCCCGGCGGGGCCTCCAGATCGGTGGCTCCACCGACCGTCAGCTCGATGGCGCGCTCGCCGCGCCGGAGCGGGCCGGCCGGGCGGTCGCCCTGCTGCGCAGCGGCGGCCGCTTCGCCGCCCGTGGCGAACGCCGCCGCGGTCAGGTAGCTGCCGGGCGGGAGCTCGGCGCCGGTCCTGAGGCCCTCGGCCTGCCGTGGATCGGTCAGGGCGTCGGGAGGTACGAACCGCGCGGGCACGCCGCGGACGGCGAGCTTGTCGCGCGTCAGCTTGGTGCCGGGCGCGATGCGCGTGCGCACGGTGACCACGCGTACGAGCGGCCCGACGCGCTGCTCGACGGCGCGCGT
>JAVHVB010000098.1:0-10647 GCA_032160775.1 Pseudonocardiales bacterium
AAGAGGAACCAGAAGGAGACGCTGCGCTCCCTGGGCCTGAAGCGGATGCATGACACCGTCGTGCAAGAGGACCGCCCGGAGATCCGCGGCATGGTCGCGACCGTGACGCACCTCGTGACGGTCGAGGAGGTCGACTGACATGAGCAATCTGAAGGTTCATCACCTGAAGCCCGCGCCGGGTGCGCACACCAGGAAGACCCGGGTGGGTCGCGGTGAGGGCGGCAAGCGCGGGAAGACGGCGGGCCGCGGTACCAAGGGCACCAAGGCGCGCTACCAGGTTCCGGCCGCCTTCGAGGGCGGGCAGATGCCGATCCACATGCGGCTGCCCAAACTCAAGGGCTTCAAGAACCGGTTCCGGGTCGAGTACCAGGTCGTCAACGTGGCGCAGCTCGAGAAGCTGTTCCCGAAGGGCGGCTCGGTCGGGGTCGACGAGCTGGTGCAGGCCGGCGCGGTTCGCAAGGGCGAGCCGGTGAAGGTCCTCGGCAACGGCGATCTTTCGGTGAAGCTGGACCTCACGGTCAACGCCTTCTCCGAGTCCGCTCGGGAGAAGGTCACCGCTGCCGGTGGGTCCATCACCAAGCTGTAAGGGCGACCCTCGGGGCCGCGCAGCCGCGACTGTTAGCCTGGGCCGAGCGGTGGCCTCGGCCGGCAGTCGCGGCTTGGCATTAGCTGATTAGCCCGGTTTCCGGTACCTAGATAGCACCGCGCAGGAGGAATTCGTGCTCAGGGCGTTCGCGTCGGCGTTTCGGACGCCTGACCTGCGCAAGAAGCTGTTGTTCACGCTGGCCATGCTGGCGCTGTACCGGCTCGGCGCGTCCATTCCCACCCCGAACACCAACGTCCACCAGATCAACAGTTGTCTGGCCGGGGCGTCGCAGGACAGCAAGAACATCTACTCGCTGATCAACCTGTTCTCCGGTGGCGCACTGCTCAAGCTGTCCGTGTTCGCGCTGGGCATCATGCCCTACATCACGGCGAGCATCATCATCCAGTTGCTCGTCGTGGTCATCCCGCGATTCGAGCAGCTGAAGAAGGAAGGCCAGTCGGGCCAGCAGAAGCTGACCCAGTACAGCCGGTACCTGACCATCGGCCTGGCGATCCTGCAGTCGACCGGGTTCATCGCGCTCGCCCGCTCCGGACAGCTCTTCCCGGACTGCCAGGGCTCGATCCTCTACCACCAGGACATGTGGACGCTCACCACGATGGTGATCACGATGACGGCCGGCACCGGCGTCATCATGTGGCTCGGCGAGCTGATCACCGACCGGGGCGTCGGCAACGGCATGAGCGTGCTGATGTTCACCTCGATCGCGGCCCGGATCCCGAGCGAGGGTCACGTCATCCTGCAGAACGCCGGCAGCTTCATCTTCACGCTGATCGTCCTGCTCGGCCTCGCGATCATCGTCGCCGTGGTGTTCGTTGAACAGGCGCAGCGGCGAATACCGGTGCAGTACGCCAAGCGGATGGTCGGCCGCCGGCAGTACGGCGGGACCTCGACCTACTTGCCGTTGAAGGTGAACCAGGCCGGTGTCATCCCGGTCATCTTCGCGTCCTCGTTGCTGTACATTCCGCAGCTGATAAGCCAGCTGACCAACGGGACGAACAGCAACAAGGGCTTCTCCCGGTTCGTCAACAACTACCTGATCAACCAGCAGTCCTGGGTGTACCTGTCGACGTACTTCCTGCTGATCATCTTCTTTGCGTACTTCTACGTCGGCATCACGTTCGACCCGGTCGAGCGTGCCGACGACATGAAGAAGTACGGCGGCTTCATCCCCGGCATCCGGCCAGGCCGACCGACGGCGGAATACCTGCAGTTCGTGCTCTCCCGGATCACCCTGCCCGGCTCGTTCTATCTGGGCATCGTGGCCGTGTTGCCGAACTTCTTCTTCAGCATCACCAGCGGGAACAATCAGAACTTCCCGTTCGGTGGCACCGCTGTGCTGATCATGGTGGGCGTCGCGCTCGACACGGTGAAGCAGATCGAGAGCCAGTTGATGCAGCGCAACTACGAAGGGTTCTTGCGCTGAGCTACGTTGACGACGTTCTTTCGACCCGTGAAGGGAGGCGAGCCACGATGAGGCTGGTGCTCGTGGGCCCGCCGGGCGCGGGCAAGGGAACGCAGGCCGAATTCATCGCCGAGCGCTTCGACATCCCGAAGATTTCCACCGGTGACATCTTCCGGGCCAACGTGTCCGGTGGGACGGATCTGGGCCGGTTGGCCAAGAAGTACATGGACGCCGGCGATCTGGTGCCGGACGAGGTGACGAACGCGATGGTGCGTGACCGCCTCGCGCAGCCGGACGCGAAGGACGGCTTCCTGCTCGACGGCTTTCCGCGCAATGTCGCGCAGGCCAAGGAACTCGACGACATCCTCGACGAACTGGGCGCACCGCTGTCGGTGGTGCTCGACCTGGACGTCGACTTCGACGAGGTGGTCAAGCGGCTGTCCGGTCGCCGGACCTGCAAGAAGTGCGGCCACGTCTGGCACCTCGAGTTCGATCCCCCGGCGACGGCCGGAGTGTGCGACCTCTGCAGCGGCGAGCTGTATCAACGCGATGACGACCAGCCGGAGACGGTGCGACACCGGCTCGACGTGTACGCCGACCAGACCGCGCCGCTGGTCGGTTTCTATCGCGACGCGGGCAAGCTGGTGGCCATCGACGCGCTCGGGCACGTCGAGGACGTCACCGAGCGAGCCATCGGCGCGCTCGAGCCGTTCGCCGACTGAGCCATGCGCGGAGTAACGGAGCGGATCGAGCTCAAGACCGTCGACCAGATTGCCACGATGCGGGCCGCCGGGCTGGTGGTCGCCCGCGCGCTGGACGCGATGCGCGCCGCCGCAGCGCCCGGCGTTTCCACTGCGGACCTCGACGGCATCGCGCGCGACGTGCTGAGCGAGGCGGGTGCGAGGTCGTCGTTCCTGGGCTACCACGGCTACCCGGCCGTCATCTGCGCCTCGGTGAACGACCGCGTGGTGCATGGCATCCCGTCGTCCGGCGAGAAGCTCGCCGAGGGTGACCTCATCTCCATCGACTTCGGCGCGATCGTGGACGGCTGGCACGGCGACTCGGCCATCTCGGTCGCGATCGGCGAGGTCCGCCCGGAGGTCGCGGCGTTGTCGGCGACCTGCGCGGCGTCGATGTGGGACGGGGTTGCCGCGGCCCAGGCCGGGGCCCGGCTGAGCGACATCTCGCACGCGGTCGAGACCTCGATCCGGCGGGCCGGTCGCTACGGGATCGTCGCCGGGTACGGCGGGCACGGCATCGGTTCGGAGTTGCACATGGCGCCGCACATCCTCAACTACGGCCGGCCCGGCAAGGGGCCGCGCCTGGTTCCGGGCATGGCGCTGGCGATCGAGCCGATGGCGACGCTCGGTTCGCGCGAAACCGAGGAGCTCGACGACGGCTGGACGGTGGTCACCGTCGACGGTTCCTGGGCCGCGCATTGGGAGCACACGGTCGCCATCCTCGAGGACGGGCCGTGGGTGCTCACCGCGCCGGACGGGGGCCGTGCCGAACTTGCCCGGCGCGGCGTCCAGCTGTCCGCCCGGGCCGCCTGAGTCAGGCGGTCCGCCAGCCGGCGTCAGACAACGCAGCATCGAGCTGGGCGCGCTGGGCGAGACTCTGCAGGTCGAGCCGGATCCGCGCAGTCTCCCGGTCGACGTCGAGCGCCTGCGCCAACTGACCGAGATCGACCCCGGGGCCGAGGCTGCGGACGGCGGCGACGAGCGCTTCGACCGGGATGAGCCGGCGCGCCACCTCGCGGTGCACCTGTTGCTCCTCGCGCTCGTGCCATGGACCGCAGTCGTCGATGCCCCGCTCGAGGTGCACGATCTCGTGGGTGAGGGTGCACCGCCGCTGCGCCGCGCTGGTGCCGGCGCGCAGCAGGATGACCGGGTAGGCGAGCACGCCGAGGAGCGTGCCCGTCATCGGCTCGATCCGGACGTCGACCTCCGGCCAGTTGACGGCGAGGTCGTGCCAGGGGTCGTACTGACCCAGCGGACGCCGAGGTGCGGCGGTCATGTGGAAACCATCGCAAACCGCTACGACGGCTCGGCGAGGGCCTGTGGACAACCCGGCAGGTCGCGTGGGCGTCAGCTGTCGGCGGGCGGTTCGGGCTTGCCGCGCCGCGCCGCCTGGCGCTGCGCCGTCCGGCGACGACGGCCCGCGAGGTCGTCGGCGGCCGCGGCCTTGCTCGGCTCGAGCATGGCGCGGATGACCTCGTCCACCGCGCGGCGCTGCCGGCGGGTGAGCCGGCTGGCTTCCGGCGGGGGCTGATACGCCGTCGTGGTCTCGGACGGGAGGTTCGCCGCCTCGCGCAGCTCGCGGAGCGGAATCCGGAACACCGCGGCGAGCGCGACGAGCGTCGCCTCGTCCGGGATGCCGTGGTCGCCGCGCAGATACCGCGCGGCGGTGTCGTGGTTCATGGAGTGGCCGAGCTCCTGCGCGCGCCGGGAGACGGCGCGGGCAGAGACACCTTCGGCGTTCCGCGCGACCAGCAGATCGGAGAGCGCGGTCATTGCCGACTCGCCACGGGGCCGACGACCGTAGTCACGGCGTAGACACTAGCGGCCCGCAGGCCGCGAAACAGCAGGCTTGTCCCGGCGGTGGATGAGGCGCGGTGCAGACATCGGATTCGCGCCGACGAGGTTGTCCACAGGCGACTGATAAACAGTCAGACGACAGACACATCCGGCTACGCTGAATGCCAACCGAGGGAAGGGAGCGGGTGTGCGGGTCCGCGATCCGGTCGCGATGCGTGCGTATCTGCGGTTGCTGGGATTGTCCGAGCGTGAGCTGGCCGGTCGGGCAGGAGTCGGTCACGCGACGGTGAACCATCTGTTGTCCGGCCGGCGCAGCGGGTGCACGCAGCGCACCGCGGTGGCGATCGAGACCGCACTCGGCTGCCCGCCGGGATTGTTCTTCGAGCCCGCGACACCGCCAGGCGCGCGGTACTGCCTCAGTGCGGCGAGGCGTCCGGGTAGGTGACGCTCTTCAGCACCCGCGCCGGCGCACCGGCGGCGATCGAGAACTCCGGGATGTCCTGCGTGACGACCGAGTTCGCACCGATCACGGCGCGCCGGCCGATCGTGACACCGCTGGTGACGACCACATTCGCGCCGAGCCAGACGTTGTCGCCGATGTGTACCGGGCCCTTGCTCGTGAAGCCCTGCCACGGCACCGGAGTCTCCGGATCGTCGAAGCGGTGGTTCCCGTCGGTGATCAGACAGCCGTTGGCGAGCATGCAGTGCTCGCCGATCCGCACTTCGTCGACCGCCGCGATCATGACGTTCAGGTTGACCAGGGTGCCGCCGCCGATGGAGATCCGGCCGGTGTCGGACGTCAGCCAGACACCGGGCTCGAAATAGGCGTGCGGGCCGATGTCTAGCCGGCCGGTCCGCAGCATCTCGAGGACATTCCCGTGCACGGGCCCGCGCGCGAAGGCCTGCCGCTTGGCCAATTCGAGGTGCAGCCGGGCGACGTTCCACGGCAGCCGGGAGCGTTGGTACCAGCGCCACTTCTGCAGCCACAGCCTCGCCGCCGACCTGCCGGTCGCGCCTGTCGCTGCCATGCGCCCACCCTAAGTCCCGACCCGGGGGCCGCTCGGTGATCACGGCGATTAGGGTCGAGGTCATGAACATGCCGCAGCCGCCGCACGGGCCGGGCTACTCCGGCCAGCACCCCGCCGGCCCGCCGCCGCAAGGCCCGCCGTCCGGCCCGCTGCCGAGCGCACCCCCCGGCGTCCCGGGCGCACCGACGCAGCAGTTCCAGACCGGCCCGGGCGGGCAGTGGAATCCGGCCGGCCCGCCGAAGCCGTCGCGGCCACCGATGCCCAAGGTCATTTCGGCCGTCTGGGTGCTCGGCCTGATCAGCGTTGCCGCGACGATTGTCGGGCTGTCGGTGAACGAGAACGGCGTGAACGCGTGGCACGCGGTGAACGCGTGGGGCGGCCTGGCGATCGCGGGCGCGCTGCTCACCCTCGCGCCGGCGGTGGCCGGATCGATGAACATGACCCCGCAACGGGCGTGGCAGGTCGCGGTGTGCGGCGCCGGGGCGCTGCTGCTGTTTTGGGTGCTGTTCGTCCTGCCGGCGGTGGGCTCGAACACCTCCCTCGTGGTGACGATAGGTGTCGCGGCCGGGGTCATCGCGGCCTGGATCGCGCCGGGGCGGGACACCGGCACGGCGCCCGGCGGCGGGCAGAACGGCTGGTAGTCGATGTCCGGTCTGTCTACTCGCGTGCGGTTGGCGCTCGCCGCCGCCCTCTGCGTGCTGCCGCTCGGGCTCGTCTGGTCGACGTCTGCCGGGTTCCTGACCTCCGGCTACGTCATCTACGGCGACTGTGGATACACCGCCGATGAGTACTGCACGACCGACTCCTACATCCCGGGCTACTACTTGCCCGGTTCCCGGGTGCTCGGCGCGGACGCGTCGGCCCGGGTGTTCCTGGTGTTCGCCGCGCTCGTCCTCGGCTACGTCGCGGTCCGCACCCGCACGGCTGCCACCCGGCGGCTCGCCCGCGCGGCCACCGTGTCGGCCGGCATCGCCCTGGCGCTGGCGGTGTCCCAGCGCGCCACCCTCACCATCGCCTGCCTGGCCGGGGCGCTCCTCCTCGTCGTCCCGCTCGTCTGGCGGACCCCTGGCAAATCAGGCGTTTTTGTCCCTGGCCCGCGAAGTAGGTAGACTCGACGGTTGGCGCACGCCGCCGCTTCTCGATGCCCGCTGTGGCCGCGGGTCGAGAGACGGATCCTCACGGTAAAGCCCGTTGTACCGCAGCCCTGGAAAGGGGCTGTTCCAGCACGTCCGATTCGCGAAATGTGGAGGATATGGCCAAGAAAGACGGGGCCATCGAGGTCGAAGGCCGAGTGGTCGAGCCGCTCCCGAACGCCATGTTCCGGGTGGAGCTCGAGAACGGGCACAAGGTGCTCGCCCACATCAGCGGCAAGATGCGGCAGCACTACATCCGGATCCTCCCCGAGGACCGCGTGGTCGTCGAGCTGTCGCCCTACGACCTGTCCCGCGGCCGCATCGTCTACCGCTACAAGTAAGCCAGTGAGCCAGAAGAGGAAGGCACGGCCGTGAAGGTCAAGCCGAGCGTCAAGCCGATCTGCGACAAGTGCAAGGTCATCCGTCGCCACGGTCGGGTCATGGTCATCTGCGAGAACCTGCGTCACAAGCAGCGGCAGGGCTGACCACAGCACCACCAACTGCGCACTCCTGATGCCGTCCTAGACGGCTAATCACCTCCGGACGAAGGCCGGAGCTCTGCACCCGGGCTGGTCCCGGAATGGGCACAGAGACGGACGCGCATCGAGACCTTCGACGAACAGAAAACGGAGAACCGCCCGCATGGCACGTCTTGCCGGCGTCGACCTCCCCCGCGAGAAGCGGTTGGAGATCGCGCTCACCTACATCTACGGCATCGGCCGTACCCGCGCGAAGGAAACACTCGAAGCAACCGGCATCAGCCCAGACCTGCGCGCCCGCGACCTCAGCGACGACGACGTCGTCCGGCTGCGCGACTACATCGACGGCAACTACAAGGTCGAGGGTGACCTGCGCCGCGAGGTCGCCGCGGACATCCGGCGCAAGATCGAGATCGGGTGCTACCAGGGCATCCGGCACCGCCGCGGACTGCCGGTGCACGGCCAACGCACGAAGACCAACGCTCGTACCCGCAAGGGCCCGAAGAAGACGATCGCGGGCAAGAAGAAGGCAGGTAAGAAGTAATGCCTGGTCAGGCTCGCAAGACCGCGACCAAGAAGGTCCGGCGCAAGGAAAAGAAGAACATCACGCACGGCCACGCGCACATCAAGAGCACGTTCAACAACACGATCGTGTCGATCACCGATCCGCAGGGCAACGTCATCAGCTGGGCGTCGGCCGGCCACGTCGGCTTCAAGGGCTCGCGCAAGTCGACGCCGTTCGCCGCGCAGATGGCCGCCGAGAGCTGCGCCCGCAAGGCGCAGGAGCACGGCCTGAAGAAGGTCGACGTGTTCGTCAAGGGCCCGGGCTCCGGTCGCGAGACCGCGATCCGTTCACTGCAGGCCGCAGGCCTCGAGGTCGGCACCATCTCCGATGTGACCCCACAGCCGCACAACGGCTGCCGGCCGCCCAAGCGGCGCCGGGTCTGAGGCGGGGGAGAGAGAAGACATGGCTCGTTACACCGGTCCCGCCACGCGTATCTCGCGTCGCCTCAACGTCGACCTGGTCGGCGGCGACAGCTCGTTCGAGCGTCGTCCCTACCCGCCCGGCCAGCACGGCCGCTCGCGGATCAAGCAGAGCGAGTACCTCCTGCAGCTGCTGGAGAAGCAGAAGGCCAAGTACAGCTACGGCGTCCTCGAGAAGCAGTTCCGCCGCTACTACGAGGAAGCGGTGAATCGCCAGGGCAAGACCGGCGACAACCTGCTGCAGATCCTCGAGTCGCGGCTGGACAACGTCGTCTACCGAGCAGGCATCGCCCGCACCCGCCGGGCGGCCCGGCAGCTCGTCAGCCACGGCCACTTCCTCGTGAACGGCCACAAGGTCGACATCCCGAGCTACCGCGTCTCGCAGTGGGACATCGTCGACGTCAAGCCGAAGTCCCTCGAGACCACGCCGTTCCTGATCGCCCGCGAGACCTACGGCGACCGGCCCGTCCCGGCCTGGCTGCAAGTCGTGCCGAACAAGCTGCGCATTCTCGTGCACTCGCTGCCGGTCCGCGCGCAGATCGACATCCCGGTCCAGGAACAGCTGATCGTCGAGCTCTACTCGAAGTAAGCCGCGAATTGTTCGCTCCTCGACGCGTGGACGCGTACCGAGGGGCGGACAACTCCGGGGAAAACAACTGAATATCGCCATTGTCAGGACGTCATATAGCGGGCGTCCACGACCGCAAGGAGTAACCCTGTGCTGATTTCTCAGCGCCCCACCCTCTCCGAGGAACCGATCAACGACAGTCGGTCGCGTTTCATCATCGAGCCGCTCGAGCCGGGCTTCGGCTACACGCTCGGCAACTCGCTGCGCCGCACATTGCTCTCGTCCATCCCCGGCGCCGCGATCACCAGCATCCGCATCGACGGCGTGCTGCACGAGTTCACGACCGTCGAGGGCGTGAAGGAAGACGTCACCGACATCATCCTCAACCTCAAGGAGCTCGTCGTGAGCTCCGAGAGCGACGAGCCGGTGGTCATGTACCTGCGCAAGCAGGGCCCCGGTGAGGTCACCGCGGCCGACATCGCGCCGCCGGCCGGCGTCACGGTGCACAACCCGGACCTGCACATCGCCACGATCAACAAGAAGGGCCGGCTCGAAATCGAGCTGGTGGTCGAGCGCGGCCGCGGCTACGTGACCGCGACGCAGAACAAGCAGCCCGGCCAGGAGATCGGCCGGATCCCGGTCGACTCGATCTACTCGCCCGTCCTGAAGGTCACCTACAACGTCGAGGCGACCCGCGTCGAGCAGCGCACGGACTTCGACCGGCTGGTCGTGGACGTCGAGACGAAGAGCTCGATGACCCCGCGCGACGCCGTCGCGTCGGCCGGTCACACGCTGGTCGAGCTGTTCGGCCTGTTCCGTGAGTTGAACGAGGAGGCCGAGGGCATCGACGTCGGCCCGTCGCCGGCCGAGGTCGCTGACATCGCAGCGTTCTCGAT
Organism: Pseudonocardiales bacterium; assembly: GCA_032160775.1. GTDB lineage: Bacteria > Actinomycetota > Actinomycetes > Mycobacteriales > Jatrophihabitantaceae > Jatrophihabitans. The sequence continues at coordinate 9,635 of JAVHVB010000098.1, forward strand.
GCCGATCGAGGACCTCGACCTCACCGTGCGGTCCTACAACTGCCTCAAGCGCGAGGGCATCCACACCGTGGGTGAGCTCGTCGGACGCAGCGAGGCGGACCTGCTCGACATCCGCAACTTCGGCTCGAAGTCGATCGACGAGGTCAAGATCAAGCTGGCCGGCCTCGGTCTGGCGCTCAAGGACAGCCCGCCCGGGTTCGCCCTGCCGACCTCGGTCGAGTCCTACGGCGAGGACGACTTCACCGACGACACCGACTACGCCGAGACCGAGCAGCTCTAACAACCCAGGAGCACGACATGCCTACCCCTACCAAGGGACCCCGCCTCGGTGGCAGTCCGGCGCACGAACGGCTGATGCTGGCGAACCTGGCCACATCGCTGTTCGAGCACGACCGGATCACCACGACCGAGGCCAAGGCCAAGCGGCTGCGCCCGCTGGCCGAGCGGCTGATCACCTTCGCCAAGCGCGGTGACCTGCACGCCCGGCGGCAGGTGATGACGGTCATCCGCGACAAGGAGGTCGTGCACAAGCTGTTCGCCGAGATCGGTCCGAAGTTCGCCACCCGCCCCGGCGGTTACACGCGGATCATCAAGACCAACCCGCGCAAGGGCGACAACGCGCCGATGGCCGTCATCGAGCTGGTCGAGGAACTGAAGTCGGTCGTCGCCGAGGCGGAGAAGGCACGCGGCACGAGGACGGCGGCCAAGAAGGCGCCGACCGGCCGCACCAAGGAGATCGCCGAGGACGCGGCCGCCGAGTCGGCGACCGCTGCCGCTGTAGCGGCCGAGGCGGCTGCCGGCGACGTCGCGGTCGACGACGTCGATGCCGAGGCAACCGACGCCGGGGCCGGCGACGAGGTCGACGGCGTGACCGCGCAGACGACCGACGACGTCGAGGCGGCCGCGGCGCAGGCTGCGGATGTCGCCGAGACGACCGCGGTCGGCGACGAGCCGGAGGCCGGCGCCGAGCTGGCCGAGAAGCCCGACGAGAGCTGATCGCGACGATTCATCGC
>JAVHVB010000099.1:0-4595 GCA_032160775.1 Pseudonocardiales bacterium
CGGCAGGAGAACCTTCACAGCCTGTCAACGTACCGTTCGCGGACCGCCGGGCTCGAGCGCTCGTCGAGTTGCCGCGCCGGTCTTGATCAACAGGGCGAAACCCGTGCCAGGGGGCGCATTTCGACCTGTTGATCACTGAGCTTCGGCGTGGCCTACGAGCAAAGCCGTCCGCTCCTGGCCGTCACACACAATGCGCGCCCGAAGGGACTCGAACCCCTAACCTCTTGATCCGTAGTCAAGTGCTCTATCCGTTGAGCTACGGGCGCAATGTCGTTCCGACCAGCAAGGTTACCGGGTCGGCGCGAGCGGCTACTCCTCAGCCTTCTCGATCTCGAGCTCGACAGCCTGCGCGGGCGCGCTCGCCAGGAGGGCGCGGAACCGGTCTTCGGTGCGCTCGAGCACGTCGACCGGGACGTCGGCCGGCCCCGGCTTGCCGTTCGGGTACTCGAACGGGTTGTCCAGATCGCGGATCAGGACGAACAGATAGAACAGCAGGAACGCGATGAGCCCCACCACGGCGAGCGTCGGGGCGCTCGCGCCGACATCGGTGAGCAGCAGGACCACGACGAGCAGCAGCCCGATGACCTCGCCGATCAGATAACCCGACGACACGAACGACGTCCGGCGCAGCGTGTCGATGCGCAGGACCTTCAGCCGCACCACCGACTGCTCTGCCTTGAGCCGCGTCGCGGCGCCCGCCTGGGTCTTGGGCTCGATCGCGCGGATCGTGCCGTTCAACGCCCGGATCTCGGTGAGGACGTCGTCGAAGCCCTGATCGGCAGCCAGCCAGCGCCGAATGGCAGCGGCGATCCTGGCCAGCTGTTCCAGGCCCGTCCGCGCCTCGGGCAGTGTCAGATCGGCGGAGGCGATGAGGCATTCGTCGGCCATCGTCTCCAGGCTCGCCGCGATCTCGGCGGGCAGGTGCTCGGCCTCCTTGAAGTCGGCGGTCGTCCCGCTCAGCAGGAAGCCGATGATGAACACCTCGGCCGCGATCGCGCCGGAGAGCAGCGGGCTGAACTCGAGCGGCTGCCAGTCGAGGCCCTGCAGCCCGGCCTTGACGGCGACAACCAGCGCGGCGCCCGGCAGGGCGCGAACGAGGAGACCCGGATGGCCGCGGAACACACGGATCATGCGCGAAAGGCTAGGCGTTGACCGGCCGGATGGCGAGAGACGCCGAAGTCGGCATCAAGCGGAGGCTCCGGGATTCGAACCCGGGATGGGCTTGAGACCCAAACCGCATTAGCAGTGCGGCGCCATAGACCAGACTAGGCGAAGCCTCCCAGTGGCCGGCTCGTCCGGACCACCGCCGGAAAAGACTACAAGGTGGCGGCGAAGCGGTTGCCGCCCGGCTCAGCGGATCTCGATCAGCGGGATGAAAACCTGTTCCATGATCGCCGCGATGTCCCGCTCCTTGACCGGCTCGCGCTGCAGGATCACCCGGTGCGTCAGCACCGCCGGGATGACGTCCGCGACGAGCGGCGTGGCCGCACCGGGCCGCACCTCGCCGCGCCGGACACCCCGCTCCAGCAGGGCCAGCATCGCGGCCCGCCGGGGCGCCTGGAACCGGTCGTCGATCAGCTGCGCCAGTTCCGGGTCGGCCAGCGCTTCGCACTTGATCGCCCGCATCACGTCGCCGGCCGGGCTGGTGATCACCCCGGCGATCGTGCGCGCGACGCCGTAGAGCGCCTCAGCGGTCGTCACCGATTCGTCGAGCAACGGGACGAACCCGCACTGCTCCGCGGTGGGCAGCCGCTCGAGCAGGGCGTCCATCACCAGCTCCTGCTTGGTCGGCCAGCGCCGGTAGATGCTCGCCTTGCCGGTTCGCGCCCGCCCGGCCACGCCCTCGACGGAGAACGCGGTGTAGCCCACCTCACTGACCTCGGCCCAGGCCGCCTGGAGGATCGCCTGCTCGAGTGCAGCTCCCCGCTTTCGCAGCGCAGGAGCTGCGTTTCGCACCGCCGTCACGCTGTCAGACCCCTCTGCCACGGTGAAACCTGAAGTTAACTTAGTGAACGGTTGCGTTCGCTAATAGCCTGGGCCTATCGTACCTGATAGTGAACGTATGCGTGCACTAAGCGGACGACCCCGCTGCTGCCGCAACAAGCCGCAACAACCTGAATCGGAGTTCTCGTGACCGACACAAAGTCCATCCGCCCGCGACCGGGTCCGGGCCCGCGGCCCGGACCGACGCCGACGCCGACCCACAGCGGCGCCCGCCGGGCGGCACACCCGGCACTCGTCCTGCTGATCATTGCCGGCGCGCAGCTGATGGTCGTGCTCGATGCCACCATCGTCAACGTCGCCCTGCCGACGATGGCCAACCACTTCGACAAGAGCCAGGTCGACATGACCTGGGCCATCAACGCCTACTCGCTCGCCTTCGGCGGCCTGCTGCTGCTCGGCGGCCGGTCCGGCGACATCCTCGGCAAGCGGCGGATGTTCGCCGTCGGCCTCGGCCTGTTCACCTTCGGCAGCCTGCTCGCCGGCATGGCCCCCAACTTCGGGCTGCTCCTCGCGGGCCGGGTCGTCCAAGGTCTCGGCGGTGCCATCGCCGCGCCGACCGCGCTCTCGCTGATCGCCGTCGAGTTCGAAGAGGGCAAGGCACGCAACCGGGCGATCGCCGTCTACGCGGCGGTTTCCGGCGCGGGCGCCGCACTGGGCCTGCTGCTCGGCGGCATCCTCACCGAATGGGCCGGCTGGCGCTGGATCTTCTTCGTCAACATCCCCATCGGCATCGTCCTGATCACCGGCGCCTTCTTCTACATTCACGAGGCGCCGCGTATCACTGGCCGTTTCGATGTGCTCGGCGCATTGCTCTCGGTTGCCGGGATGACGACGCTTGTCTACGCATTCATCCACGTCGCGCACGACGGCTGGAGCAATGGACAGACGGTCCTGCTGTTCGGTCTGGCCATCGTGCTGCTGGTCGGCTTCGTGCTCTACGAGGCGTTCGGTGCCGAGTCCCCGATGATGCCGCTGCGCATCTTCGAGAACCGCAGCCGCGCCGGCGGGTATCTGGTGATGCTCGTCGTGGGTGCCGCGATGTTCGGCATGTTCCTGTACGTGTCGTTCTTCATCCAGGGAGTGCTCGAGTACAGCGCCTTGAAGACCGGCCTGGCCTTCCTGCCGTTCCCGTTCACCGTCGGCATCACCTCGCAGATTGCGGCAAGGCTGCTGCCGCGCCTGGGGCCGAAGGTGATCATCACCTTCGGTACCAGCACGCTGACGCTCGGCATGATCTGGATGTCGCGAGTGAGCGCGAACACCCAGTACTTCCCGGATCTGCTGTTCCCACTGCTTGTCCTGGCCTTCTCGATGGCATGCCTGTTCGTGCCGCTCACCGTCGTCGCGACAAGCAAGGTGGCCGACCGGGATCAAGGCCTGGCTTCGGCACTGCTCAACGTCGGACAACAGGTCGGTGGTGCGCTCGGGGTGTCGATCCTGGCCAGCGTGTTCGCGACCGGGGCCAAGAACGAGGGAAAGCACCAGGCAGCGGCCCTCGCCGCAGACAAGCAGCACCTCTCGAACCTGGACGTGCTGAGCGGGGCGTCGCAAGGGCTGAAAACCTCACCGAACCTGCACATACCGATCACGCCGGGGACCGTGTCGACAGCGCACTCCGACAACGTTGCCGTGCAGGCCATCCACGCGGTGCAAGCTCACGGCTCCGCCGTGGCGTTCCTCACCGCGGCGATCATGGCCGGCTTCGCCGTGCTGGTAGCGGCCCTGGTGATCCAGGTCAAGAAGTCCGATCTGCCCGACGAGGTCTCACCCGAAACGCTCGTCGCGGCGTAAGCCAACCAACAGAAGGGGCGTCCCGAATTCCTCCGGGGCGCCCCTTCGCCATTCCAGCGGGACGCCATTCCAGCGGGACGCTCAGCACTCGATGACGTTGACGGCGAGGCCGCCTCTGGCGGTTTCCTTGTACTTGACCTTCATGTCAGCGCCGGTCTCGCGCATCGTCTTGATCACCTTGTCCAGACTGACGATGTGCTGGCCGTCGCCGCGCAGCGCGATCCGGGCGGCGTTGATCGCCTTGACCGCCGCCATCGCGTTCCGCTCGATGCACGGCACCTGAACGAGCCCTCCGACCGGGTCGCAGGTCAGCCCGAGGTTGTGCTCCATGCCGATCTCGGCGGCGTTCTCGACCTGCGCCGGCGTGCCGCCGAGCACCTCGCAGAGGGCACCGGCGGCCATCGAGCACGCCGAGCCGACCTCGCCCTGGCAGCCGACCTCGGCGCCGGAGATGGACGCGTTCTCCTTGTACAGCACGCCGATCGCGGCGGCGCACAAGAGGAAGCGCACCACGGCGTCGTCGGACGCGCCGGGCACGAATCGGGTGTAGTAGTGCAGCACCGCGGGCAGCACACCGGCTGCCCCGTTCGTCGGCGCGGTGACCACCCGACCGCCCGCCGCGTTCTCCTCGTTGACGGCCAGCGCGAACAGGTCGACCCAGTCCATGACGCGCAGCGGGTCGGTCGCGAACTGCTCGCCGCACAGCCGCTCGTACAGTTCCGGTGCGCGCCGGCGGACCTTCAACCCCCCCGGAAGCACGGTCTGCTTCGTCGTCCAGCCGTTCCGCACGCACTCCTGCA
>JAVHVB010000100.1:0-5433 GCA_032160775.1 Pseudonocardiales bacterium
GGGCGTCGACCTGACGTGGGTGTTCTACGACTGCGAAGAGGTCGAGGCGTCCCGCAACGGGCTGGGCCGCGTCGCGCGCACTGATCCCGGCCGGCTCGCCGGTGACCTGGCGGTCCTGCTCGAGCCCACCGGGGGCGTCGTCGAGGGCGGCTGCCAGGGCACGCTGCGCGCCGCGGCGCGGGTGCCCGGCGTGCGCGCGCACAGCGCGCGAGCCTGGCTCGGCGTGAACGCGATCCACGCCGCGGCGCCGCTGCTGCAGCGGCTCGGCGAGTACGTGCCGCGCGAGGTCGAGGTCGACGGGCTGACTTACCGCGAGGGGCTGAACGCGGTCGGCATCGCCGGCGGCGTGGCCGGCAACGTCATCCCGGACGAGTGCACGGTCACGGTGAACTACCGATTCGCGCCCGACCGGTCCGAGGCGGACGCGCTCGCGCACCTGCAGGAGGTGCTCGACGGGTTCTCCGTCGAGGTCACCGACAGCGCGCCGGGTGCGCGGCCCGGACTCGACTCCCCGGTCGCTGCGCAGTTCGTCGCGGCGGTTGGCGGTGCGGTCCGGGCCAAGCTCGGCTGGACCGACGTGGCCCGGTTCGGTGAGCTCGGCATCCCGGCCGTCAACTTCGGGCCGGGCGACCCGAACCTCGCGCACAAGCCGGAGGAGCACGTCGCGGTGCAGGAAGTGCTCGACGTCGAGGCCGCGCTCGTCCGTTTCCTCTCATGACTGCCCGAGTCATGGCCGTGCACCTGGACGCGCAACACCGGTTCAGCAAGGTGCCGGTCGAGGCGATCACGCTGCGCGCCGGGCTCGGCGTGCTCGGCGACGCGCACTGCGGCGCCACCGTGCAGCACCTGTCCCGGGTCGCCCGTGACCCGTCCCAGCCGAACCTGCGGCAGGTGCACCTCGTGGCAGCCGAGCTGCTGGACGAGCTGACCGCGCAGGGGTTCCCCGTCGGTCCCGGAGTGATCGGCGAGAACATCACGACGCACGGCGTGGACCTGCTCGGCCTGCCCGCCGGAACGCGGCTCGGCCTCGGTGCCGACGCCGCGCTCGAGGTCACCGGACTGCGCAACCCGTGCGTGCAGCTCGACCGACATCAGCGGGGCTTGCAGCGCGCCGTACTCGACCGGGATGCCGAGGGCGCGTTGATCCGCCGCGCCGGGGTCATGGCGGTCGTGCTGGACGACGGCGTCGTCCGGCCGGGGGACCCGATCGCGATTCAACTGCCGGCCGGACCACACCGTCGGCTCGAACCGGTCTGAGCCGCTAACGTCCACGGGCATGAGTGAAGGACGCGAGCACCACCGCGGGCCGGTGCTGATGCGCCGCAGCCAGGTGCAGGGCGGCACGACCGATCAGCGGCTGCTCGACTCGCGCGGCCGCTCGGACTGGGTGCACACCGACCCCTGGCGGGTACTCCGGATCCAGAGCGAGTTCGTCGAGGGCTTCGGCCTGCTCGCCGAGCTGCCGGCCGCGGTGTCGGTGTTCGGCTCGGCCCGCACCCCGGCGGACCACCCGGAGTACGCGTCGGCGCGAGCGCTCGGCGCCGCCCTCGCCCGGGCGGGCTTCGCGGTGATCACCGGCGGCGGACCCGGCACGATGGAGGCGGTCAACCGGGGCGCGTCCGAAGCCGGCGGCATCTCGGTCGGGCTCGGCATCGAGCTGCCGTTCGAGCAATCGCTCAACGACTGGGTCGACCTCGGGCTGAACTTCCGGTACTTCTTCGCGCGCAAGACCATGTTCGTCAAGTACGCCCAGGCGTTCGTGATCATGCCCGGCGGCTTCGGCACGCTGGACGAGATGTTCGAGGCGCTCACCCTGGTCCAGACCCAGAAGGTGACCCGCTTCCCGGTCATCCTGTTCGGCTCGCAGTACTGGAGCGGGCTGATCGACTGGATCCGCAGCGCCGTCCTGCCCAACGGGAAGATCAACGAGGCGGATCTGGGGCTGATGCGGGTCACCGACGATGTCGACGAGGCGGTGGCAACGATCGTGGAGGCGGAGCGAGCCCGCTCGGACCAGCGGGCTGCCGAGCGCGCGGCCGGCGACGAGGGCGCCCACATCCACGACGGGCAGTGAGGCACGCTGCATGAACATCTGCGTCTACTGCGCCTCGGCCGAGCCGATCGACGCGCGGTACGTCGACCTCGCCACGGCGGTGGGCAGCGCTCTCGCGGCGGCCGGGCACGGGCTGGTGTCCGGCGGCGGCCGGGTCTCGATGATGGGCGCCGTCGCCCGGGCTGCCCGCGCCGGCGGCGCGCACACCGTGGGCGTCATCCCCGCACACCTGGTGCCGCTGGAGGTCGCGGACACCGACGCCGACGAGCTGATCGTCGTGGACACGATGCGCGAGCGGAAGCGCGTGATGGACGAGCGTGCGGACGCGTTCCTCGCGCTGCCCGGCGGAATCGGCACGCTCGAGGAGCTGTTCGAGGTGTGGACGGCGGCATCGCTCGGCATGCACGCCAAGCCGGTCGCCGTGCTCGACCCGGACGGCTTCTACCAGCCCCTGTGGGACTACCTCGACGAGCTGCGCGAACGCGGGTTCGTACGGGCCGCTGCGCTCGACGCGCTGCATCGCCGCACCACCGTCGCCGACGCTCTCGCCGTCCTGGCCCCGTAGCGGCGCCGGCGGCGGCCTGTCGCGCCGCCGCGCGGCCGATTGGGGCGTCCGGGCTCAACCGCGGGGCAGGCCGGCGCCGTCCTGCTGGAAGCGCAGCAGGTACTCGTTCTCGTAGGCGACGCGTTCGCCTGTCCGCTCGAGGTCGCGAAACATCTGCTTGAGCGTGCGCAGACCCGCCGCCGACTGGTTGGTCAGCTCACCCGCGAGATCGAGCGCGGCACGCTCCGCCTCGGCCGCCGGCGCGGTGCGGTGCAGCAGGCCGAGCTGCGCGGCCTCGCTCATCCCGACGACGCGGCCGGTGTAGACGAGCTCTTTGGCGCGGGACAGCCCGATGAGCGGCGCGAGCCGGGCCGGACCGACCGGCACGCCGAGCCGCGCGCCCGCCCAGGCCAGCTTGAGATTGTCGCCGCCGACGCGCAGATCGGCGCCGGCCACGATCTCCGCCCCGGCGCCCACGCAGTTGCCTACGCAGACTGCGATCACCGGCGTGGGGAACGCGTCGATGGCTGCGTACATCCGGGTGAAGGCGGCCATCCGCGCCACTCCGCCCGCCGCGTCCAGTGCCTCGCCGACGTCGGCGCCGGCACACAGCGCGTCCGTGCTCGTCGTGGACAGGACCAGCGTGCACAGCCGCGGATCGGCGGCCAGTTCGCCGAGCACGTCGTTCAACGCGGCGAGCGTCGGGGAGTCGAGCGCGTTGCGCTTCCCCGGACGGTTGAGGCGCACGACCGCGATCGCGTCGTCGAGCCGGTCGAGCAGCACGGGGGTGTCGGTCATCGCGACAGTCCATCATCCGGAACCGCCCGCGCGCTGTGGCCGCGGCTACACCGGCTCAGGCGAGACCGCGGCGAGCCACCTTCGGCGGCCGGGTCCCGCGGATGGACGCCACCATGTCGAGGACTTCCCGGGTGGCCCGGACGTCGTGGGTGCGGAAGACCTGCGCGCCGTGCCAGGCGCTGACCGCGGTGGCCGCCAGCGTGCCGGACAGCCGGTCGGCAGCGGGCAGGTCGAGAGTCTCGCCGATGAAGTCCTTGCGGGACAGTGCGACGAGGACGGGCCAGCCGGTCGCGACCAACTCGTCGAGCCGCCGGGTCAGCTCGAGCGAGTGCCGGGTGTTCTTGCCGAAGTCGTGCGTGGGATCGACCAGAATGGCCTCGCGCCGCACGCCGCGGCGCACGGCATCCTCGGCCGCGGCGGTGACGGTCGCGACCACCTCGGCGACCACCTCCGCGTACGCGACCCGGTGCGGGTCGGTGCGCGGCGGCAGGCCGCCGGTGTGGCTGCAGACCACGCCGGCTCCGGCCGCTGCGACGACGTCGACGAGGAGCGGATCGGCGCCGGCCCAGGTGTCGTTGATCAGGTCCGCGCCGGCGGCGATCACTGCTTCGGCCACGTCGTGCCGCCACGTGTCGACACTGATGACGAGCGTCGGGTACCGGTCGCGGATCCCGATCACGACCGGCAGCACCCGCGCGAGTTCGTCCGCCGGATCGACCGCCGGCCCGTAGCCGGCGCGGACCCCACCGACGTCGACGATATCCGCGCCCTCGTCGAGCGCCCGCCCGGCCGCGGCCAGCGCGGCGTCCAGGTCGGCGCTGCGGCCGGCCGCGTAGAACGAATCCGGGGTGCGGTTGACGATCGCCATGATCGCGAAGTCGCTGGTGTCGAACCGCCGGGGTCCGAGCGTCAACGTCACCCACCCAGCCTGGCATGGCACGATCGGTGAGTGCTGCACCTGCTGCTCTACGGCGTTCTCGCGCTCGTCCTCGCGGCTTTGCTGTTCGCGGCGGCGGCGCGGTTTCTGCCCGCCGGAGAGCAGATCGCACCCTCGGTGCGGGACGAACCGCCGTGGGAGTTGCCCGCCGACCAGCTGCTGAACGGCGCGGATGTGGACGGGGTCCGGCTGCCCGTGGCCCTGCGGGGTTACCGGTTCGCCGAGACCGACCAGCTGCTCGATCGACTGGCCGGCGAGTTGCGCGCGCGGGATGCGGAGATCGCCCGGCTGCGCGGCGACGAGCCGCAGGCGGAAGCGATTCCGGTGGCGGGAGCGCACGGGCTCGTGGCCGAGACCGACCCGGATGCGGCGCCGGCCATGGCCGAGCTGCCCTTCCCGTTGGTGTCGCTCGAGAAGCCGGCGAGGGTCTCCGTCGAGGCGCCGCCCGACGCGCCCGCGCCGGCCGGGCAGGCGCAGGACGAGCTCGCGCTGGACGAGCAGGCGCAGGACGAGCTCGCGCTGGACGAGCAGGCGCAGGACGAACTCGCGCTGGACGAGCAGGCGCAGGACGAACTCGCGCTGGACGAGCAGGCGCAGGACGAGCTCGTTCTGGACCAGGCCGCGGCTACGGACCACACGCCGGTCGCGGGCGAACCGACCGCTCCGGACGAAGCGCCTCACGACGAGGTGCCCGGCGTCGTCGAGGTGCCGTCGAACGCCGAGGTGCCGTCGGACGTCGAGGTGCCGTCGAACGCCGAGTCGGACTTGCCGGAGCCGGCCGCGGCATCGGCCGCGATCGCGTCCGACAACGAGGCGCTGGGCGACGAACTCGCCGTCGAGGAGGCGCTCGACGAGCCGGTCGCCACGCTCGGCGAAAGCCGGCCGCGGCGTCAACTCGGTCAGCAGTTCGGCCTCGCCGTCGAACCCGTCGCCGAGCCGTCCGCTGACCCGCCGGCCGGCCCGATGCCGGCCGACCCGGCGGCCGAGACGATCGCTGCCGAGCTACCGGCGCCCACCCCGCCGGCAGAGCCCACAGAGCCGGCCGAGCCCACGGAGCCGGCCGAGCCCACGGAGCCGGCCGAGCCCACGGAGCCGGCCGAG
>JAVHVB010000101.1:0-17183 GCA_032160775.1 Pseudonocardiales bacterium
GCCTGGCCGCCTGGCTGGCCGGCCAGGGACGGACCGGCGAGCCCGTGGTCGTCGGCTACGACGCCCGGTACGGCTCGACCGCCTTCGCCCGTGACTCCGCGGCGATCTTCGCCGCGGCCGGTTTCAATGCGTTGCTCATGCCCCGCGTGCTGCCGACCCCCGTCCTCGCCTTCGCCGTGCAGCACCTCGGTGCCGCCGCCGGCGTGATGGTCACCGCGTCGCACAACCCGCCGCAGGACAACGGCTACAAGGTCTACGCCGCCGACGGCGCGCAGATCGTGCCGCCGACCGACGAGCAGATCGAAGCCGCCATCCGGGCGGTGCCCTCGGCGCGGGGCATCCCGCTGGTCGACGACGGGGTCACTGTGCTCGGCGAGGACATCGTCACCGCTTACGTGGAGGCGGTGGCCGGATTGATCGGGGACGGGCCGCGTGAGCTGCGCATCGTGCACACCGCGATGCACGGCGTCGGCACCGAGACCGTGTTCGCCGTGCTGGATCGGGCCGGGTTCGCCGACGTACTGCCGGTGCCCGAGCAGGAACTGCCCGACCCGGACTTCCCGACTGTCGCCTTCCCCAATCCGGAGGAGCCCGGCGCCCTCGACCTCGCTCTCGCGCTGGCCCGCGATCGCCACGCGGACATCGTCATCGCCAACGATCCGGACGCCGACCGCTGCGCGGTCGCCGTGCCGCTGGGCCGCGGCGGGACGAAGTGGCGGATGCTGCGCGGCGACGAGCTGGGCGTGCTGCTCGCCGACGCGATGATGAGCGCCGGTGCCCGGGGCACCTACGCCACGACGATCGTGTCCTCGTCGATGTTGGGCGCAATGGCCGAGCGGCACGGCGCCGCCTACGCCGAAACGCTGACGGGGTTCAAGTGGATCTCGCGGGCCGCCGCCGATCTCGTCTTCGGCTACGAGGAGGCGCTCGGCTACGCCGTCGCGCCAGACCTCGTCCGCGACAAGGACGGCATCAGCGCCGCACTGCGCGTCGCGGAGCTGGCCGCAGCACTCAAGGCGGCCGGTTCCTCGCTGCTTCAGCGGCTCGACGAGCTGGCCGCCGACTACGGCCGCTACGCCACCGACCAGGTGTCGGTGCGGGTGGACGACCTGTCGATCATCGACACCACGATGCGCCGGTTGCGGGCCGACCCGCCGCTGACCCTGTTGGGGGCGCCGATCACCGTCGAGGACCTGCTTCCCGACGCGGACGTGATCCGCTGGCGCTGGCCCGGCGGCCGGGTGGTCGTCCGCCCGTCGGGCACCGAGCCGAAGCTGAAGGCCTACCTGGAGGTCGTCGAGCCGAGTGGCTCGGCGGCGGCTGCCGCCGACGCGCTCGGCCGGTTGCGCACCGAGGTGGAAGCGCTCACCTCCTAGCCGTCGGCCTCGACGCCGACCACCGCGAACCGCTCGTGCGCGGTGAGATGCCCGCCGGTCGACGCGACCATCGTCAGCACGCCGTGCTCGCTGAACGCCACGGTGCGCGACCAGGGCGCGTTGTCGCCGCCGGCCGGCAGCGGGTCGAGGGTGTCGACGCTGCCGTCGATCGTGCGCACCGCGACCGTGATGCTCTCGTCGCTGCCGGTGATCCGGCCGGCGACCGTCATCGGCGACGACACCCGCTTCCCATAGGCCGGCTGCGTGATCGAGAAGCCCTCGGCGCTCGCACCGGTGACCTCCCACGGACCGCTGTCGTCCCCGAAGAGCACGAGGTGGATGACCGACGCGGTGTGCGGCGCACCGCTCGGCAGGTCGTAGCCGACGCCGATGTCCGCCCGGGCGCCCCGGATGTCGGTGCTGGTCACCTTGGTGATGTCGTGGAACTGCAAGTAGTTCTGCGCGAAGAACAACGCGGTGGCCTTCGCGTCGGCGTGCCAGGGCGAGTGCCCGTTGGCCGCGTCGACGTTCTTCCAGTGATCCGCCTCGCCCAGCGTGGCGAACGGCCACAGCGGCTCGTCGCCGCCCAGCGGCGGGGCCGGCGTGGAGGTGACAGAGCCCGACGACGGTGCGGACCGCCCGCTCGAAGGGTTGCCGGCGGGGCCCGGGCCGTGGGCGCTCGGCGACGAGGTGATCGCAACGGTGACCGCGGCCGCCACGACGACGGCGGCAGCCGCCAGCAGCGGAGCGATCCAGCGGACCGGACGGCGCCGGTCGGCGAACCCGGTCGGCGGGTCAGCCGGACGCAGATCCTGCTCCTGCAGGCCGTCCACGGCCGCGTGCAGGGCGGCCCGGATCCGGTCATCCACGCTGTTCATCGCGCACCTCCGAGGATCGCCGCGAGCGCGTCCCGGCCGCGGGAGGCGCTCGACTTGACCGCCCCGACGGAGATGCCCAGCATCGCCGAGATCTGCGCTTCCGGAAGATCGGCCCAGTACCGCAGGACGATGACCTCGCGCTGGCGGGACGGCAGCGTGCGCAGCGCCCGCAGGACCTCGCGATGTTCCTCGGTGACGAGGACGCCGGCATCCGCACCGTCACCGGGCTGCCGGTCGATGTCCGGCCAGGTATAGGCACGCGCCGTCCGGCGCCGGCGCAGCACCGAACGCGAGCCGTTCACCACCGAGGTGCGCAGGTAGCCGACCGCCGCGGCCGGCTCGGCGATCGAGCCCCACCGCCGGTGCAGCGCGGCGAAGGCATCCTGGACGACGTCCTCGGCAGTCTCGCGATCGTCGACCAGCAGGAGCGCCAACCGCACCAGATGGAGCCGGTGCGCGCTGAACAGCGCCGCCACCGCGGCGTCGGCGTCCCGCGTGTGCGCCATCACGGCCGTACTCATACCTCATCAGACGCCTGATCGCGCCCAGGGTTGCTCGGGATGGACGGCTAAGTCACCGGGATCAGGTGGTCGGAATCAACCCGCCGCGCTGCCAGACGGCCCACGCGATGTTCCAGTCTCCGTAGCCGCTGGCGAGTCGCATCGGCGGGCCGCCCGCGTCCGGATACTCGACGACGTCGCCGACGGTCAACAGCTTGTAGAGCGCGGCGGCATCGGCGGGCAGCAGGTTGGTGCAGCCGTTCGACGTGTCCCGGCCGATCTTGATGTTGGTCAGGTTCCACGGCGCCGCGTGCAGGTACTCGCCCGAGTAGGTCAGCTGCTGGGCGTACTTGACGCCGCACTCGTGGAATCCCGGGCCGCGCAGGCACACCGAGGCGTCCTTCTGCATGATCACCTTGATGCCCCGGCTCGTCGGCGTCTCGTCCGCGCCGAGCGCGACCGGATAGCTGGCGATCGGCTTGCCGTCCCGGGTCACGCTCATCCGGTGCGTCCGGTCGTCGACGACTGCGACGACGGCCGGCCCGGTGACGAAGGACAGTTGGACGTCGTCGGCGAACCGCAGGCCCGGGCCGGCCGGCAGGTCGCGCGAGGCGACGGAGATCTGCACGCGGGAACGCGCCGGCCAGAAACCGTCGAGTCGCAGGTGCCCCTCGACCGGGTAGCCGGGTCGATTCGCCGAACGCTCGAAGTACCAGGCTGCCTGCGCCGCAGAGCCGTTGACGGTGACCGAGGTGGCCGCGGTGAGCGTCCTCGCGCTGGTGAATCGGCGGGAGAAGTACGCGACCACCGGCATCCCGACGCCGTAGGTCTGATTGCCCGCGGTGGCGAGCTGGATGCGCACCGAAGCGGCGCCCGCCGCCGGGACCGGCTTGTCGTTCCCGCCGCGCAGGGCGAGCATCGACGCGCCGACGGCCACGACCGCCGCGGCCGCGGCCAGCGGGGCGAGCCAGCGCCCGCGGCGGCGTCCCGCGGGCTCGAGCGCGAAGCGCGCCGGCGGCGGACTCGCGGCGTCGCTCACCGACGCTCGGGCAGCCGCGTCGAAGGCCGCGCCCAGCCGGCGCTCGAGCTCCGGGTCAGTCATGGGAGTTCCCGCCCAGCACCTGCTGCAGGGTGGCCAGGCCGCGGCTGGCCGCCGACTTCACCGAGCCCGGCGCGATGCCCAGCGTCTGGGCGATCTCCCGCTCGGACAGCCCCGACCAGTAGCGCAGGATGAGCACCTCGCGCTGGTGCCGCGGCAGGGCGCGCACCGCGGCCAGCGCCGCGCGGTGCTCATCTCGCACCAGTACGTCGTGGTCCGCCCCAGCCGTCGCCTCGGGCTCGGCGACCTTGAGGTGCTTGCGTGCCACTTGCCGGCGGCGCAGGACGGATCGGCTGAGGTTCACGACGGAGGCGCGCAGATACCCCAGCGCCGCGTCCGGATCGCGCAACGTGCCGGCTCGCCGGTGCAGGGCCAGGAAGGCGTCCTGGACGACGTCCTCGGCGCCGGCCCGGTCGTCGACCAGCAGCACTGCCAGCCGGACCAAGTACCGCCAGTGCGCGGTGTACAGGGCGTGCAGGTCGATAGCGCCACTGCCGGGGAGGGCGTGCACGATCACCGGATCGTCAGCCGCCACGAGCGTCAACAGTGCCACATGACCTAGTCGCGCAGCCCGTCTTTCAGGTTGCCACTACCGAGGACCGAACTGTCTGCCTCCTGCGTCGCCGAGGCCAGGAACGATGTAGGCGGTGTCGTTCAGCCGCTCGTCCACGCTGGCCGTGAACAGCCGGATCGGCAGGCCGGACTCCTCGAGGTTGCGCAGCCCTTCGGGGGCGACGAGCGCGCAGATCACCGTGAGGTCGTCGGCGCCGCGGGCGCTGAGCAGGCGCAGGCTGTGCAGCAGCGAACCGCCGGTCGCGAGCATCGGATCGAGCACGATCACCGGCCGGCCGGCCAGCGATGCGGGCAGCGACGCCATGTACGGATGCGGCTCGTGGGTGTGCTCGTCCCGGGCGATCCCGACGAACCCCATCTGCGACTCGGGCAGCAGGTTGAACGCCGCTTCGGCCATCCCCAACCCGGCGCGGAGCACCGGCACGAGCAACGGCGGGTTCGCGATGGTCGTCCCGATGGCCGCCGCGACCGGGGTGACGATCGGTACTTCGGCCGTCTGGAGCGTCCGGGTCGCCTCGTAGACCAGCAGGGTCGCCAACTCGCGCAGCGCCGCCCGGAACTCCGAGTTCGTGCTCCGCTCGTCGCGCATGACGGTCAGCCGGGCCTGGACGATCGGGTGCTCGACCACGGTCACATCCACCCTCGGAACCCTAGACTGGGACCGGTGACAACGCTGTCCAGCCCTCTCGCCGGCGACCTCGCGCGTGACGACGCGACGCTGCGCCGGTTCTTGCACGGCCTGTCCGGCGTCGACCAGGTCGGCGCCGAGGCGCGTGCCGCGTCGCTCGCCACCCGCAGCATCAAGACCACCGCCAAGGCGTGGGCGATCGACACGGCGATCCGGATGGTCGACCTGACCACCCTCGAGGGCGCGGACACCCCCGGCAAGGTCCGCTCGCTGTGCGCGAAGGCGATGCGCCCCGACCCGACCGACCCGACCGTCCCGGCGGTCGCCGCCGTGTGCGTCTACCCGGACCTCGTCGGGACCGCGGTGCACGAGCTGCGCGGGACCGCGGTGCAGGTCGCGTCGGTGGCCACCGCGTTCCCGTCCGGCCGCGCGGCGCTGTCGACCAAGCTTCAGGACGTGCGCGACGCAGTCGCAGCCGGCGCCACCGAGATCGACATGGTCATCGACCGCGGCGCGTTCCTCGCCGGCCGCTACCTGCAGGTCTTCGAGGAAATCGTCGCCACGAAGGCGGAATGTGGCCGGGCGCACCTCAAGGTGATCCTGGAGACCGGCGAACTCGCCATGCTGGACAACGTGCGTCGCGCGTCGTGGCTGTCCCTGATCGCCGGCGCCGACTTCATCAAGACCTCGACCGGCAAGATCAGCCCGGCAGCGACGCCGCCGGTCGCGCTCGTGATGCTCGAGGCGGTGCGCGAGTACCGCACGGCCACCGGCGAGCTGCGCGGGGTCAAGCTGGCCGGCGGCATCCGCGCGTCGAAGGAGGCCGTGCGCTATCTCGTGATGGTGAACGAGGTCGTCGGCGAGGAGTGGCTCACCCCGGACCTGTTCCGGTTCGGTGCGTCCAGCCTGCTCAACGACCTGCTGCAGCAACGGCACAAGCTGACCACCGGTGCCTACGACGGACCCGACTACGTGACGGTGGACTGACCATGTCTCCAACGTTCGACTACGCCCCGGCTCCCGAGTCGCGGGACATCGCGCGGCTGAAGCCGAGCTACCAGATCTTCGTCGACGGCAAGTTCCGCGACGGCGCCGGCGACGCGGTGAAGACGATCAACCCGGCGGACGAGGAGCCGCTCGCCGAGGTTGCCGAGGCCGGGCCGTCGGACGTCGACGACGCCGTGCGCGCCGCGCGCCGCGCCTTCGACGGGCCGTGGTCGGCGATGTCCGGGGCCGAGCGGGGCAAGTACCTGTTCCGTATCGCCCGCGCGATCCAGGAGCGCAGCCGGGAGCTGGCCGTGCTCGAGTCGCTCGACAACGGCAAGCCGATCAAGGAATCGCGCGACGTCGACGTTCCGCTCGCGGCCGCGCACTTCTTCTACTACGCGGGCTGGGCGGACAAGCTCGACTACGCCGGCCTCGGCCCCGCACCCAAGCCGCTCGGCGTGGCCGGCCAGGTCATCCCGTGGAACTTCCCGCTGCTGATGGCGGCCTGGAAGATCGCTCCCGCTCTCGCCTGCGGGAACACGGTCATCCTCAAGCCGGCCGAAACGACCCCGCTCAGCGCACTCGTGCTCGCCGAGATCGTCGCCGAGGCCGAGCTGCCGCCCGGTGTCGTGAACATCCTGGCGGGCGGCCCGTCGATCGGTCAGGCGATCGTCGAGCACGACGGCATCAACAAGATCGCGTTCACCGGCTCGACCGAGGTCGGCAAGATCATCCAGCGGTCCATCGCCGGGACGCGCAAGAAGCTGACCCTGGAACTCGGCGGCAAGGCCGCGAACATCGTCTTCGAGGACGCGCCGCTGGACCAGGCCGTCGAGGGCATCGTGAACGGCATCTACTTCAACCAGGGCCAGGTGTGCTGCGCCGGATCGCGGCTGCTCGTCCAGGAGTCGATCGAGGACGAGCTCATCACCGCGCTGAAGCGCCGGCTCGACACGCTGCGCGTCGGGCACCCGCTGGACAAGAACACCGACGTCGGTGCCATCAACTCGGCCGCCCAGCTGGCTCGGATCCGGGAGCTGTCGGACGCCGGCGAGGCCGAGGGGGCCACCCGCTGGTCGCCCACCTGCGAGCTGCCCGAGCGCGGCTTCTGGTTCGTGCCCACGCTGTTCACCGGGGTATCGCAGGCCAGCCGGATCGCCCAGGAGGAGATCTTCGGCCCGGTGCTGTCCGTCCTCACCTTCCGCACGCCGGACGAGGCGATCGCCAAGGCGAACAACACCCCGTACGGGCTGTCCGCGGGCATCTGGACCGAGAAGGGCTCGCGGATCCTGTCGATGGCCAACCGGCTGCGGGCCGGCGTGGTGTGGGCCAATACATTCAACCGGTTCGACCCCGCCTCGCCGTTCGGCGGCTACAAGGAATCCGGCTTCGGCCGGGAAGGCGGACGGCACGGATTGGCGGCCTACCTCGATGTCTGAGAAATCTCCGTCCTCGAGCACGTCGGCCGGGTCCGAGCGGTTGCCGGTGCGCAAGACCTACAAGCTGTTCATCGGCGGCGCGTTCCCGCGTTCCGAGTCAGGCCGGTCCTACCCGGTCACCGCGCCCTCCGGCGAGGTCGTGCACGCGGCGCAGGCCTCACGCAAGGACGTCCGGGACGCCGTCGTCGCCGCTCGCTCGGCGTTCGGCACGTGGTCGACGATGACGGCGTACAACCGGGGGCAGATCCTCTACCGGATCGCCGAGGTGCTCGAAGGCCGCCGGGCGCAGTTCGCGGCTGTGCTGGGCGGGCGTCGCGCGGATTCCGCGGAGGTCGACGCGGCGATCGACCGTTGGGTGCACTACGCCGGCTGGGCGGACAAGTACGCCCAGGTGGTCGGGGGCACCAATCCGGTCGCCGGTCCGTACTTCAACTTCACGCTGCCCGAGCCGACCGGCGTGGTCGGCGTGCTCGCGCCGCAGGATGCGCCGCTGCTCGGGCTGGTCTCTGTGCTCGCGCCGGTGCTGGCCACGGGGAACACCACGGTCGTCGTCACCGCGCAGGATCACCCGCTCGCCGCCGTCACCCTCGCCGAGGTGCTCGAGACGTCCGATCTGCCCGGCGGAGTCGTCAACCTGCTCACCGGCTTCACCGCGGAACTCGCGCCGTGGCTGGCCGCGCACCGCGACGTCAATGCCTTGGACGTCACGGGCGCAGCGCCAGGTGCGCGCGCCGATCTGGTGGCCGCCGCAGCGGACAACGTCAAGCGCGTCTACGTCCCCCGCGACGCGGACTGGACCGCGGCGCCGGGGCTGTCCCGGCTGAACGCGTTCGTCGAGACCAAGACCGTCTGGCACCCGATCGGCGTCTGAGGTCCCGGTCCGACGTGGTCCGGCGACGTGGCGGGGGTCGAAGCGCCCCGCAGTGGGTTACCTTCGGCCGGACACCATCCGGAAGGCAAGAAGAGCGAGCACGATGATGGCCAGAACGATCAATATGGTCCATAACATGGTTAAGGTGTTACCCCTTTGTGAGGTCGTTATCCCCGTTCGGCGTGATCGGGATTCCGCGCCCCGGGCGGGACGGCGTTCGGCACCCGGCCGGTAGGTTCTCGGTTCATGACGAGTTCGCACGCGCCGATCGTCCCGATCACGCTCACGGTCAACGGCCGCACCGGCCTCACCCTGTACGCCCCGCCGTGGGAGGACGAGGACGGCGAGGAGTGGCAGGGCTTCCTCGGCGACGGTGCGAAGATCCTGCTCTACCCGAGCACCGTCGAACTTGCGGCCTTCGTCGCCTCCGGCGAGGAGAACGACCTCTCCGACCATCCCGGGTGGGGCCAGGCGCTCAAGGCCACGCCGGACGACCTGCGGCCCGGATCGGACGACCACTACGACCTGGACGCCGTCTACGAATGGGCCGGCGACGAGCCCGACCCGATCCACGTCTCGGCGCTGGCCAATGTCGTCGACATGGTGGGGCGGATCGCGGACTGCTGCGACGACGGCGCCCTGCGCGGGCTCGTCGAGGGCACACCCGCGTACGCCGAACTGGTCGACGAGGACATCAGCTACCAGGGCAAGGAGGGCCGCAAGCGCTGGTCGGAACTCGGCAACCTCATCGCGGAGTCCTGGGAGCGGGCAATCACCCGGGTCGAGTCGTGGCTGTCCTGGCAGGGCGACTTCACCGTGTCCGAGCTCGACGAGGACGACGCCCTATGGGAGCGGATCGGCGCCCAGGTGATCCGGATCGTGCTGCCCGACGCCACCTACCTCACGGTGCGCGGCGACGTCCCGGTGGACGCGTCCGGTGACGACACCCGGACCGTCTTCATCGGCGGCGCGGACACCGTCGCGGTGTTCACCGACGCGGCCGATCTCGCCCACTACTGCCGCACGGCCAAGGAGCACCAGCTGATGAAGCTGGAGTTCTGGACCGAGCTCGCCGAGGAGGACGACGACGGCGCGTTCGAGCCCGCGGACGATGCGAGCTACGACCTGCGCAAACCGTCTCCCGCCGCCGCCGAACTGCTGCGCGAGCTCGTCGACTTCTGCGGGCTCGAGCTGGACGCGGAGTTGCTCGGCATCCTCGACAACGCCGCCATCGACCGCGACGACTGGCGCGAGTTGGTCACCGAAGTGGGATCCTGCTTCCAGCTGGAGTGATCAGCGCAGCGCGCACCTCCGGAGCGGTGGTGCGCACGGCATCGGCGGCCTCGTCGTCGAAGCGCGCCTGCGATTCGCGCTCGGCCGCGACCCGGGCGTCGTAGGTCTCGATCTCGGTCGTCCGGTCGGCCTCGCTCCAACCCAGCACGCCGCCGATCAGCGCGGCCACCGCCGGCGCGGACTCCACCCCGCGGTGCGGGTACTCGATCGAGATGCGGGTGCGCCGGGTGAGCACGTCGTCCAGGTGCAGCGCGCCCTCATGGGTGACCGCGTACCCGATCTCCGCCATCAGGTAATCAGGCGCGCCCGGCACCGTCTGGAGCAGCGCCGGGTCGTCGAGGCCGGGCTCGAGCACGTCGCGGATCATCGACCCGTACCGGTCCAGCACGTGCCGCACGCGGTACGGGTGCAGCCCGTAGTCGTGCGCGAGGGCCTCGACCTGGTTGCGCATGGCGAAGTAACCGTCCGCGCCGAGCAGCGGGACCTGATCGGTGGTCGACGGCGCGACGAGCTTCAACAACTCCCCTGCGCCGGCGTCGACCGCATCGGCGGCCATCACCCGATAGGTCGTGTACTTGCCGCCGGCGATCGAGATGAGGCCGGGCACGACGCGCGCGACCGCGTGCTCCCGGGACAGTGCCGAGGTCTCCTCCGACTCGCCGGCGAGCAGCGGTCGCAGCCCTGCGTAGACGCCCTGGATGTCGCTCGCGGTGAGTGGCGACACCAGCACCGCGTTGACCGAGTCGAGCAGGTAGTCGATGTCGGACTTGGTGGCAGCCGGGTGCGCGAGGTCGAGGTTCCAGTCGGTGTCGGTGGTGCCGATCAGCCAGTGGTTCTTCCACGGGATGACGAACAGCACCGACGTCGCGGTGCGCAGGATCAGCCCGGCGTCGCCGGTGATCTTCTCGCGCGGCACGACGATGTGCACGCCCTTCGACGACCGCACGCGGAACCGGCCGCGGCCGCCCGAGAGCTCCTGGATCTCGTCGGTCCACACGCCAGTGCAGTTGAGCACCACGCCCGCCGCGACCGTCGTCTCCCGGCCGTCCTCGGCGTCGCGCACCCGCACCCCCACCACCCGGTCGGACTCCCGTTCGAAGCCGACGGCCTGGGTCGACGACCGGACGACGGCGCCGTACCGAGCGGCAGTTCGGGCGACCGTCAACGTGTGCCGCGCGTCGTCGGCCTGGGCGTCGAAGTAGCGCACCGCCCCGACGAACGCGTCGTCGCGCAGGCCGGGGAACATCCGCAACGTGGCGCGGCGGCTCAGGTGCTTCTGCCCCGGCATGCTGCTGTGCCCGCCGATCGTGTCGTAGAGGGCGAGGCCCGCCGCGACGTAGGGCCGCTCCCAGACGTGGCGGGTCAGCGGGTAGAGGAAAGGCACCGGCTTGACCAGGTGCGGCGCGAGCCGGGTGGTCATCAGCTCGCGTTCCCGCAGCGCCTCACGGACCAGCCCGAACTCCAGCTGCTCGAGGTAGCGCAACCCGCCGTGGAACAGCTTGGACGAGCGGCTGGACGTTCCGGCGGCCCAGTCGCGCGCCTCGATGAGCGCGACCGACAGGCCGCGGGTCGCCGCGTCCAGCGCCGCGCCGGCGCCCGTCACCCCGCCGCCGATCACCACGACATCGAACGCGTCGTGCTCCAGCCGCGCCCAGGCAGCCGCGCGATACGCGCCGTCCAGTCGCGACGCGGCCCCGCCTTTGGGAATCTGCGGCTGCACAAGTGGAAAGCTAGCGCAGTGACCTCAGTCGTAGCGGCCATCGACCAGGGCACCACCTCCACCCGCTGCATGCTGTTCGACCACGACGCGAAGGTGATCGCGCAGGCCCAGGTCGAGCACACGCAGTACTTCCCGCGCGCCGGGTGGGTGGAGCACGACGCGACCGAGATCTGGGCGAACACCCGGGCGGTGACGTCCGACGCGCTCGCGCGCGCCGACATGAGCGCCTCCGACGTCGTCGCGGTCGGCATCACCAACCAGCGCGAGACCACCGTGGTGTGGGACCGCGCGACGGGCGAGCCGGTGGCGCCGGCGATCGTCTGGCAGGACACCCGGACGCAAGCCATCTGTGACTCGCTCGGCGACGCCGACCGCTACCGGGCGCGCGTGGGGTTACCGCTCGCGACCTACTTCGCCGGCCCGAAGATCCGCTGGATCCTGGAGAACGTCGAGCCGGCCGGCGATCTCGCCTTCGGGACGATCGACAGCTGGCTGCTCTGGAACCTCACCGGCGGCACCGTGCACGCGACCGACGCGACCAATGCGTCGCGCACGATGCTCATGGATCTGGACACGTTGCAGTGGGCGCCGGACATCGCTGCCGAGCTAGGCGTGCCGATGTCCGTGCTGCCCGAGATCCGGTCCTCGTCCGAGGTCTACGGCCGCGTGCAGGGCGGCCCGCTCGCCGGCGTCCCGGTCGCCGGGATCCTCGGCGACCAGCAGGCGGCCACCTTCGGACAGGCCTGCCTGTCGCCGGGCGAGGCGAAGAACACCTACGGCACCGGCAACTTCCTACTCCTCAACACGGGCACCGACCGGATCCTCAGCCAGAACGGGCTGCTGACCACCGTCTGTTACGCGCTGGCTGATCAGCCGCCGGTGTACGCGCTGGAAGGCTCGATCGCCGTCACCGGCTCGCTCGTCCAGTGGCTGCGGGACAACCTCGGCCTGATCCGCGACGCGAGCGAGATCGAGGCGCTGGCGCGCACCGTCGACGACAGCGGCGGCGCGTACTTCGTCCCCGCCTTCTCCGGCTTGTTCGCCCCCTACTGGCGCCCGGATGCGCGTGGCGCGATCGTCGGGCTCACCAGGTACGTCAACAAGGGACATCTGGCGCGGGCGGCACTCGAGGCGACGGCATTCCAGACGCGTGAGGTCGTGGACGCGATGCGCGCGGACTCCGGCGTCGCTCTGACCTCGCTGAAGGTGGACGGCGGGATGGTCGGCAACGACCTGCTCATGCAGTTCCAGGCCGACATCCTCGACGTCCCGGTCGTCCGTCCGACGATTGCGGAGACCACCGCACTCGGGGCGGCCTACGCGGCCGGCCTGGCCGTGGGTTTCTGGTCCTCGACCGACGAGATCAGGGCGAACTGGACCGCGGACCGCACGTGGGAGCCGGCCATGGACGCAACAGATCGCGCCGCTCGGTACTCAGAGTGGAAGAAGGCCGTTACCCGAACCTTTGACTGGACGGACTGATGCGAGCTCAGCTGATTGCGGCAGCGGTGCTGCTGCTGGCCGCGTGCACGTCCAGCGCGCAGAACACCCAGCCGACCGGACCGAGCCACAGCACCCCGCGGCACCACCGCACGCATTCCCCCGCGCCGACCACCGACTCGACGCGGTCGACGCCGCACAGCACGCCGACCACACCGACTCCGCCGACCACGTCGCCGGTGTCCCCGGCGACGCTCGCCCAGCGGCTCTTCGACCGGATGAGCGAGGCGCAGCGCGTCGGCCAGTTGCTGATGGTCGACTGCCCGACGACCAGCGTCGGCAGCGCGACCATCTCGGCGATCACGGTGCACCACGTCGGCTCGGTGATCCTCGACGGGAACAGCTTCGCCGGCCTGGCCGCGACGCAGGGCGTGACCAACCAGCTCCAGCGGCTCGCGCCGGACAGCACCGGGCTGTTCATCGCGACCGACCAGGAGGGCGGCCTGGTTCAGCGCCTGCAGGGACCCGGTTTCACCCGCATCGTCAGCGCTGTGCAGCAGGGCACCATCGCACCACGCGAACTGGAGCGCTTCGCGCGCGGCTGGGGCAACCAGCTCCATGACGCCGGCGTCAACGTGAACCTGGCGCCGGTGCTCGACACGGTGCCGGCGAACTTCGGCAGCAATCCGCCGATCGGCGATCTCGACCGCGAATTCGGGCACACGCCCGCGGTGGTCACGGCGCACGGGCTGGCGGTGCTGCGCGGGATGCTCGCCGCCGGCGTCGACCCGACGGTCAAACACTTCCCGGGCCTCGGCCGCACCACCGGAAACACCGACACGACCGGCGGTGTGGTGGATAGCGTCACGACCCGTGACGACCCGTATCTCGGGCCGTTCCGGGCGGCGATTGCGGCCGGCACCCCGTTCGTGATGATGTCCACCGCGATCTACAGCAATCTCGATCCGGGCACGCCGGCCGCCTTCTCCCGGCCGATCGTCACCGGCCTGTTGCGCGACGCGTTCGGCTTCTCCGGGCTAGTGATCAGCGACGACGTCGGCGGTGCGGCGCAGGTGGCGAGCTACGGGATCGGCGAGCGCGCCGTCCGCTTCATCGCGGCCGGTGGCGACGTGGTGCTCACCGTCGACGCGAACCAGGCAGGCCCGATGACTGCGGCCTTGCTCGCCAAGGCAGGCAACGATCCAGCGTTCAAGCGGCTCGTCGACGCCGCCGCCCTGCGCGTACTCGAGGCCAAACAGGTACGCGGCCTCCTGGGTTGACCAGACCTGACCAAGCTAGCTACGCTGATCCTATGACGAAGATGGTCAACGTCTACGAGGCGAAGACGAACCTCTCCAAGCTGCTCGAGCTGGTCGAGCGAGGCGAGCGCGTGATCATCTCCCGGAATGGCAAGCCCGTCGCCGACTTGATCCTCCATCAGCCGACCAAGGTGATATTCGGCGGCATGAAGGGCGAGTTCGACTACGACTACGACGAGTTCGAAGCGGCAGACGCCGAGGTTGCGGCCATGTTCGATCCCGAGCTGGAGATCGAGATCGAACAACACAATGCTCCTGCTTGACACTTCCGTCGTTCTCTCCGTCGTGCAGGACTTGGACGACCTCGGGGCACAAGGTCGACGGCGGATCTCCGAGCGAACAGTCGTGCATGTGTCGTCCGTGTCGGTCGTCGAAATCGTGATCAAGACGATGACCGGAAAATTGCGCAGCCCGGATGACCTCCTCGCGAGGTTCGCGCAGCAAGGGCTGGTCGGCCTGCCTCTGACGAGCGAGCACGCCGTTGAACTAGCAGCGTTTCCTGAACTCGCTCGCCATGATCCGTTTGACCGATTACTGGTTGCACAGGCGTATCAAACGGGCATGGATTTCCTGACGGCGGATCGCGCGTTGCTCAGCCTCGGCCGCGACTTCATCGTCGACGCGCGGCTCTAACCCATCAGCGCGGCGTAGCCGGGTTTGATCTGCGCGTTGATGATCGCCAGGCGCTCGTCGAAGCCGATGAACGCGCTCTTCATCGCGTTGATGGTGAACCACTGCAGATCGGCCCAGGTGTAGCCGAACGCCTCGGTGAGCAGCGTCATCTCGCGGGTCATCGACGTCCCGCTCATCAGCCGGTTGTCGGTGTTGACCGTCACCCGGAACTGCAGCCGGCGCAGGATGCCGATCGGGTGCTCGGCGATCGACTTGGCGGCGCCGGTCTGCACGTTCGACGACGGGCACATCTCGAGTGGGATGCGCTTGTCCCGCACGTACTGCGCTAGCCGGCCCAGCGACGAGCCCAGGTCGCCGGTGGATCCGCCGCCTCGCACGTCGTCGACGATGCGCACCCCGTGACCGAGCCGGTCGGTGCCACACCACTGGAGCGCCTCCCAGATGGACGGCAGCCCGAACGCCTCGCCGGCGTGGATCGTGAAGTGGAAGTTCTCCCGGCGCAGGTACTCGAACGCGTCCAGGTGCCGGCTCGGCGGGAACCCGGCCTCGGCGCCGGCGATGTCGAAGCCGACCACCCCGTCGTCGCGGTAGCGGACCGCGAGTTCGGCGATCTCCCGGGACCGCGCCGCGTGCCGCATGGCGGTGAGGATCGCGCCGACCCGGATCGAGCGGCCCTCGGCAGCCGCGGTCGCCGCTCCCTCCTGGAAGCCGGCCAGCACCGCCTCGACCACCTGCTCGAGGGTCAGCCCCTGCTCGACGTGCTGCTCCGGTGCCCACCGGACCTCCGCGTACACGACGCCGTCGGCGGCGAGGTCCTCGACGCACTCACGGGCCACCCGGGACAGCCCGTTCAGCGTCTGCATCACGCCGACTGTGTGCGCGAACGTCTCCAGATAGCGCTCGAGCGAGCCGGAGTCGGCCGACTCGCGGAACCAGCGCTCGAGTTCTCCCGGATCTGTGGCGGGCAGTGACTCGTACCCCTCGCGCTGCGCCAGGTCGATGATCGTCGCCGGTCGCAGACCGCCGTCCAGGTGGTCGTGCAGCAGCACCTTCGGTGCCCGACGGATCGAGTCGGCATCCAATGCGATCATGGCCTCATCCGTCCAACGCAGTCATGGCCTCAACCTAGGTGATCGTGTCGAGGACGAGCTGCCGCTCGGGCGCCCTGGTCCCGATCTCGTAGCCGCCCTCGAGCGCGTCCAGCGCCCGCTCGAACCGCTCCGGTTCGTCGGTGAACATCTCCAGCAACGGCTGCCCGGCGCGCACCTCGTCGCCGGGCTTGGCGTGCAGCACGATGCCCGCGCCGAAGGACACCGCGTCCTCCTTGCGCGCCCGGCCGGCGCCTAGCCGCCACGCGGCCACGCCGACCGCCAGTGCGTCGAGCCGGGTCAGCACGCCGGACGACGGAGCGGTGACCACCTGCGACTCCCGCGCCTCGGGCAGCGGCGCGCCCGGGTCGCCACCCTGGGCCGAGATCATGGCCCGCCAGGCGTCCATCGCCCGGCCGTCGCGCAGCGCCTCGGCGGGGTCGACGTCGGCCAGCCCGGCCGCGGCCAGCATCGTCCGCGCCAGCGCGAGGGTGAGGTCGACGACGTCGGTGGGGCCGCCCCCGGCCAGCACCTCGACCGACTCGCGCACCTCCAGCGCGTTGCCGACGGTGAGCCCCAGCGGCGTGGACATGTCGGTGAGCAGGGCCACCGTGCGCACGCCGTGCGCCCTGCCGAGGTCGACCATCGTGCGGGCGAGTTCCTGCGCGTCGGCGAGCGACTTCATGAACGCGCCGCTGCCGACCTTGACGTCCAGGACGAGGGCGGACGACCCCTCGGCGATCTTCTTCGACATGATCGACGACGCGATCAGCGGGATCGACTCGACCGTGCCGGTCACGTCGCGCAGGGCGTACAGCTTGCGGTCGGCGGGGGCCAGTTCGTCACCGGCCGCGCACACGACCGCGCCCACCGACGAGAGCTGGGCGAGGAAGTCGGCGTTGCTCACCGCCGCCCGCCACCCGGCGATCGACTCGAGCTTGTCGAGGGTGCCGCCGGTGTGCCCGAGGCCGCGGCCGGACCGCTGCGGCACCGCTGCGCCGCACGCCGCGACCAGCGGCGCGAGCGGCAGGGTGATCTTGTCGCCGACCCCGCCGGTCGAGTGCTTGTCGACGGTGGGCCGGGCGACCGCGGACAGATCCAGCCGCTCGCCGGACGCGATCATGGCGGCGGTCCAGCGGGCGATCTCGCCGGCCGTCATGCCGTTGAGCAGGATCGCCATCGCCAGGGCCGACATCTGCTCGTCGGCGACGGCGCCCCGGGTGTAGGCGTCGACGACCCAGTCGATCTGGGCGTCGGTGAGCCGGCCGCCGTCGCGCTTGACCCGGATGACGTCGACGGCGTCGAAGCCCTCATTCATCGCAGGTTCTCCGGGCCGAAG
>JAVHVB010000102.1:0-3142 GCA_032160775.1 Pseudonocardiales bacterium
GGTGGAGTAGAGGATGCGCTCGGTCGTCGTGGTCGTGCCCGCGTCGATGTGCGCCATGATCCCGATGTTGCGGGTCTTGGCGAGCTCGGCGTTGTTTGCCATTTCTCTCTCGTCTTTCGTGCTGGCGGGCGGTCGCAGGGAGTCCGGGGGTGGAGGACTACCAGCGGTAATGGGCGAAAGCCTTGTTGGATTCGGCCATCTTGTGGGTGTCCTCGCGGCGCTTGACGCTCGCGCCGAGGCCGTTGCTGGCGTCGAGGATCTCGTTCATGAGCCGCTCGGTCATCGTCTTCTCGCGACGCTGCCGCGAGTAGCTGACGAGCCAGCGCAGCGCCAGGGTGGTGGAGCGGCCGGGCTTGACCTCGACCGGCACCTGGTAGGTGGCGCCACCGACGCGGCGGCTCTTCACCTCGAGCGTGGGCTTGACGTTGTCGAGCGCGCGCTTGAGCGTGATGACCGGGTCGGCGCCGGACTTGTCGCGGGTGCCCTCGAGGGCGCCGTAGACGATGCCCTCGGCGAGCGAACGCTTGCCGGACAGCAGCACCTTGTTGACCAGCTGGGTGACCAGCGGGGAGGCGTAGACGGGGTCGATCACGAGCGGGCGCTTCGGCGCAGGACCCTTGCGTGGCACTAGCTCTTCTCCTTCTTCGCTCCGTAGCGGCTGCGTGCCTGCTTGCGACCGCGCACACCCTGGGTGTCCAGCGAGCCGCGGATGATCTTGTAGCGGACGCCGGGGAGATCCTTCACCCGGCCGCCGCGGACGAGCACGATCGAGTGTTCCTGCAGGTTGTGCCCCACGCCCGGGATGTACGCGGTGACCTCGATCTGGCTGGTCAGCCGCACCCGGGCGACCTTGCGCAGCGCCGAGTTCGGCTTCTTCGGGGTCGTCGTGTAGACGCGCGTGCACACGCCGCGGCGCTGGGGCGAACCCTTGAGCGCCGGCGTCTTCGTCTTCGAGATCTTGTCCTGCCGGCCCTTGCGGACGAGCTGCTGGATCGTAGGCATTCGGCCTGCAATCTCCTCTGTGCGATTCCTGCGATGTCTCCGAGTCCACCGGACGCGGCGTCTCGACGTTTCCCTGCTTTTGACTTGTCACAGCCCCGGCTTTACGGGGCCTCTGAGAGCTCGTCCGGTCCCCGCGGTCGGGCGTGTCGCGCCGCTCACGAACCAGCCCGGATTTCGCCGAGCCATGGACCGGTTGAGCCCGTGTCATCCAGTGCTGGCCGCCGATCCAACATCGATCGTCGAGCTGCTGCACCGTCGGGCACTAGTCAGGACCCGGATCGCTCCGGGCACGGCTGACAACTGTACCGGAGGACACTCCCGCGCTGCAAAAGCCCCTGAATCAGGCCTCTGGCACGACCACGTACTGGCGCAGATAGAGGTCGGCGAAGGTCACCGGGCCGCGCGGGCCGGGCATGTGGTCGACGTTGATGCCGGTTTCCGGCACGGCGAGCAGTTTGAAGCCGTCCAACAGCCGGGTGGTGGCGTTCCAGAACGCACCGGTGCCCTGGTAGCGGTCGAGGAACCGCCGCGCCGTCGCCGCGTCCTCGGTGACGATGGTGGCGGCCAGCCCGGACGTCTCGGCGTTCGCCAGCCGGGCGGCGGCCAGTTCGTCCTCGACCCGCAGCAGGGTGACGGTGGCCTCGTTGCCGTCGTCCAGGGCCCACTCGTGTCCGATCGGGTGGGCCAGCGGGGCGGCCGAGACCGCGATCCCCAGGCCGTCCAATTCGGCTCGTACCAGCGGCTCGAACTCCTCCGCCACCGCGTCCGCGACCAGGACGAGGTTGACCCGGTTGCAGACGCCGAGCCGGTCGGTGCCCTGGCGGACCAGCCGGCGGGCGGTATCCGGATCGGCCGCCGCGTCGATGTAGAGCACGCCGCCGCCCTCGGCGTGGGCGAGCGTGCGGACTCCGTGTCGCGCGGCCTCGGCGCCGAGCGCCGCCGTGGTCTCGCCGCTCCCCCGCAGGATGACCAGCCGGATGAGCCCGGGCTGGCGGACGAGCGCGCTGGCGTACTCGTGACCGGGCTGCCCGACGATCTGGATCGCACCCGGATCCAGCCCGGCCTCCGCGAGCGCCGGCGCGATGACGTGCCCGTGCAGCGCGAGCGCCGAGCCGATCGCCGCTGAGCCGGTGCGCAGCACGCCCGCATTGCGGGACTTCACGAGTTGCGACGCGACGTCGATGGTGACGTTCGGCCGCGCTTCGTAGTTGACGCCGATGACGCCGACCGGCCGCCGCCGCTCGAGCAACTGGAGCCCTCCGGGCAGGGCGCGGATCGGCGTCTCGCGCACCATCGGATCGGTGTCGGCCAGCAGCCGCAAGTTGGCGGCGAGGTCGTCGAGCCGGTCCTTGCCCAGCCGCAGCCGGTCCAACAGGGCCGGACTCATGCCGCCGGCCTCAGCCGCCGCCACGTCCCGGTCGTTGGCGCCGCCGAGTTCGGCGCGCGCTTCGACGAGGCGGCGCGCCATCGCGGCGAGCGCGGTCGCGATCTGCTGATCAGAGGCGTCGGCCAGCGACTCGGCCGCTGCGTCGGCCGCCCGTGCGAGCCCGGCCACTACGTCGTCCGGCGTTGTCACGGAGTCAAGTTTGCCGCACGGCTGCGGACCCCTGATCCCATCCCGCCCTTGACCCGTTATGGATGATCCGAGTATGGCGACGAGCAGAAGACGACGCGTAGCGCGGGCAGTACTCGTGGCGGCAGCCGCCGGACTGGCGGTGTCGGCGATCGGTACACCGCCGAGTGCGGCACGGCCGGTAGCCACGCGCGGAGGTCAGCCGACGACCGCGTCGGTGCGCGCCGCGATGGACGCCGTCTGGGCTGCCAACCGGGCCTACACCCCCGGCATGTGCCTCGGCGTGGTCGACAGGTCCGTCAAGCTGATCCGCTGCTACGGCAAGACCGTCCCGGGCCCGAATGGGCAGCGCCCGACCCAGGACACTCTCTGGGAGATCGGCTCCGCCTCGAAGACGTTCACCGCCACCCTCTTCGCCCTGCGCAACAGCCACCCTGCCCACGCATCGACGGTCGTGCCGCTCCGCAGCAGGATCGCCGGCTACGTACCGGCCGTGGACGGAAAGGTGAACATTCCGCGGCGGCTCACGCTGAAGACGCTTGCGCAGCACTATGCGGGGCTGCCGCA
>JAVHVB010000103.1:0-9157 GCA_032160775.1 Pseudonocardiales bacterium
CAGACCCACTCGAGCTCCGCACCCGCAACGCATCACTCGTCGTCGCCGCGCCGCCGCGATCACGTGCGGCACAGCTCGACGGCGCCCGCGTCGCGCACCTCGACGCCGACGACCACGGCACCGACGAGCGCGCCGCCGACCAGCCCATCGCCGATCGCAGTCTGTCCGGCACCGTGATCATCTCCTGCAATCGCCCCGCAAAGAGCACTCCGCGTTTCCGCGGAGGCCCCGAATGACCAACACCCTCAACCCCGCGCTGCGGATCTCGACGCGCCGCACCACCGAACTGGTGATGCTGATCTTCGCGGTGCTCATCGTGGTGGCGGCCGAAGCAGCCGTCGAGGCGGCGCGTGACGGCCGCTTGTCGTCGCGCCTGGTGACCTATGCCGCCGTCCCGATCGGGGTCGGCATCATCACCCATCTGGTGATCCGCCGCGTCGCGCCGTACGCCGACCCGATCTTCCTGCCGATCGTGGTGCTGCTCAACGGCCTGGGCCTGGTGATGATTCACCGGCTCGACCAAGGTTTGAAGACCTACGACGAGCAGAACGGCATCCGCTTTCCGGGTGCGCAGGCGCCGACGCAGGTCGTGTGGACCGCGCTGGGCGTTCTGCTGTTCGTCCTGTTGATCGTCATCGTCCGAGATCACCGGGCACTGCAGCGATACGCGTACACGCTCGCGCTCGCCGGCGTCTTCTTCCTGATGTTGCCGGCCGTGCTGCCCGCGCGCTTCAGCGAGGTCAACGGAGCCCGGATCTGGATCCGGCTCGCCGGCTTCTCACTCCAGCCGGGCGAGTTCGCGAAGATCCTGCTGACCATCTTCGGGGCGGCGTATCTGGTGCAGAAACGCGACGTCCTCGCGCTCGCCGGCCGGCGGATCATGGGCATCGACTTCCCCCGCGGGCGAGACTTCGGCCCGCTGCTGTTCGCCTGGCTGATCTGCAT
Organism: Pseudonocardiales bacterium; assembly: GCA_032160775.1. GTDB lineage: Bacteria > Actinomycetota > Actinomycetes > Mycobacteriales > Jatrophihabitantaceae > Jatrophihabitans. The sequence continues at coordinate 946 of JAVHVB010000103.1, forward strand.
CGCGGTGCTCGTCCGGGGCCACGACCTGGGCACCTCGCTGCTGTTCTTCGGACTGTTCGTGGTGCTGCTCTACGTCGCCACCGAGCGGGCGAGCTGGGTGATCGTCGGCACCCTGCTCTTCGCCGGTGGCGCGTACATCGCCTATCAGTTGTTCGGCACCGTGCAGACCCGGGTCAGCGTCTGGCTGCACACGTTCTCGCCGCAGTACGAGGACACCGCCTACCAGTTGAAGCAGTCGCTGTTCGGACTCGGCACCGGTGGCATCTTCGGCGCCGGGCTGGGCAACGGGCACCCCGAGCTCGTGCCGCTGCCGGCAACCGACTTCATCACCTCGTCGTTCGGCGAGGAGCTCGGCCTGTTCGGACTGGTCGGTCTGCTTGTCCTGTTCGCCACGCTGGTCGCCCGTGGCATCGCCGCCGGCCTGGCGGTGCGCGACGCGTTCGGCAAACTGCTCGCCTGCGGGCTTTCCTTCCTCATCGCGCTGCAGATCTTCGTCGTCGTCGCAGGCGTGACCCGGCTGCTGCCGGAGACCGGACTCACCACGCCGTTCCTCTCCTACGGCGGATCGTCGCTGCTCGGCAGCTGGGTGACGCTCGCGCTGCTGGTACGGATCTCCGACGCCGCGCGGCGGCCGGCGACCACGCCGCCGCCGAAACCGGCGCCGGTCGAGGCGGTGGCCACGAAATGAACAAACCGATCCGCAAGGTGTCGATCGCGCTCGCCGTGCTGTTCCTCGCGCTGTTCGTGAACCTCAACTTCGTCCAGGTGGTCAAGGGCAGCGACTACCGCAACGACCCGCAGAACCGCCGGGTGCTGCTCAACGAGTACTCCTCGCCCCGCGGCCAGATCGTCGTGCAACCCGGCACGCCGGTCGCCGAGTCGAAGAAGACCAGCGACGAGTTGAAGTACCTGCGCAACTACCCGCAGGGCCCGATCTTCGCGCCGGTCACCGGCTACTACTCGTTCACCTACGGCGCGACCGGCATCGAGTCGGCCGAGAACGACATCCTCAGCGGCGACTCGCCCGAGCTGTTCACCACCAAGCTGACCAATCTGCTGACCGGACGGGACCCGCGCGGCGGCAGTGTGGCGCTCACCATCAGCCGGCAGGCGCAGGTCGCCGCGTACAACGCGATGCGTGGCGCTGACGGGCAGCTGCGCCGCGGCGCCGTGGTCGCCCTCGACCCGATGACCGGTGCCATCCTCGCAATGGTCTCGACGCCGTCGTTCGACCCGAACAAGCTGTCGAGTCACAACTCGACCGAGATCACCCGCGCCTACAAGCAGTACAACTCGATGAAGAGCCAGCCGCTGTTGAACCGGGCGATCAGCCAGAACTACCCGGCGGGCTCCATCTTCAAGATCATCGACAGCGCCGCTGCGTTGCAGCTGTCGAGCGGCAACGGCGAGGCCATCACCCCGGACACCCGGATCCCGGCGGCGGACGGCTACCGCCCGTTCGACCCGAAGGACACCAGCGCGTGCCCGGCGGCGCTGAACACGGCGTGCGTGGAGAACTTCGGCGGCGAGACCTGCGACAACGGCAAGGATGCAACGCTCGATTTCGCCTTCGCCAAGTCGTGCAACACCGCCTTCGCGCAGCTTGCCGTCGAACGGATCGGCGGCACCGATCTTGCCAAGCAGGCTGCGGCGTTCGGCTTCGATCTGCCCTACCAGGGCACCCGCCCGCCGGACTTCTGCGATCCAGCGGCGATGACCATCCCGCTGTCGGTGTGCCGATCGAGCGTGGGCAGCCAGTCGGACATGGCGGACCCGGCCGCGCTCGCGCAGACAGCGTTCGGCCAGCGCGACGTGCGGATCACGCCGATCCAGGCTGCGATGCTGTCGTCCGCGGTCGCCTTCGACGGACTGCTGATGAAGCCCTACCTCGTGGCGAAGGAGCTGCGGCCGAATCTCGATACGCTGAACCAGACGGAGCCCGTCCAGCTCGGCCAGGTCATCGACCCGACGGTCGACCAGGACCTGATCCGGATGATGGAGGACGTCGTCTACAGCGACGAGGGCACCGGGCACCTCGCCCGGATCCAGGATCTGGAACCGCAGGTGCGGATCGGCGGCAAGACCGGTACCGCCGACGTCGGCGCGACGAGTGCGAGCAGCAACGAGCCGGACGCCTGGTTCACCGGTTTCGCGCTGCTGAACGGACAGCCGCGGATCGCTGTCGCGGTGATCATCGAGAACGGCGGCGTGGCCGGGGACGAATCGGCGGGCGGGCTGGCGGCGGCGCCCGTCGCGCAGAAGGTGATGAGCGCGTACCTGCGCACCCTTTCGGGAGTGGGTTAGCGGATGATGCAAGCGAGCAGTGAGGATCCACGATGACCAAGCCGAGACTCGTCGGCGGCCGGTACGAGCTGGGGGAACTCCTCGGTTATGGCGGCATGGCCGAGGTGCACCGCGGCCACGACTCGCGACTGAACCGCGACGTCGCGATCAAGGTGCTGCGCGCAGACCTCGCCCGCGATCCGTCGTTCCTGAACCGGTTCCGCCGCGAGGCGCACTCGGCGGCCGGGCTGAACCACCCGTCGATCGTCGCCGTCTACGACACCGGCGAGGACGCGATGCCGGACGGCACTCCGCAGCCGTTCATCGTCATGGAGTACGTCGAGGGCCGCACGCTGCGCGACATCGTCAAGAGCGAGGGCCGGCTGCCGGTTCGCCGGGCGATGGAGGTCGTGGCCGACGTCTGCGCCGCGCTCGACTTCAGCCACCGCAACGGCATCATCCACCGCGACATCAAGCCGGCGAATGTGATGATCACGCCGCAGGGCGCCGTGAAGGTCATGGACTTCGGCATCGCCCGGGCTGTCGCGGACAACTCGTCCACCGTCACGCAGACCGCGAACGTGATCGGCACCGCGCAGTACCTGTCGCCCGAGCAGGCCCGCGGCGAGACCGTCGACGCGCGCTCCGATGTGTACTCGACCGGTTGCCTGCTGTACGAGCTCATCGCCGGTGTCCCGCCGTTCCAGGGCGACTCACCCGTCGCGGTCGCCTACCAGCACGTCCGGGAGAACCCGGTGATGCCGTCGGCGCGCAACCCGGAGGTGCCACGCGCGCTCGACTCGATCGTGATGAAGGCGCTCGCGAAGAACCAGCTCAACCGCTACCAGTCGGCCGGGGACATGCGCCAGGACCTCGAGCGCGCGCTGGCCAACCAGCCGGTGAGCGCCGAGGCGGTGATGACCGACGCCGAGCGGACCCAGTTCATCGCCCGCACGCCCCCGCCGCCGGTCGCGCTGCGGCGCACCGACTACAGCGAGCCGGACGACGACGACTCGCGCCGCACCGGGCTGATCTGGGCGGCGGTGGTCATCGCCCTGCTGCTCGTCATCGGCGCGGCCGGCTGGGCGATCGTGACGTTCGGCAAGGACAACGGCCCGACGACCGTGGCCGTGCCGTCGATCATCGGGATGACCCAGGACGCCGCCGAGGCGCGGATCCGGCAGGCGAACCTGAAGCCGGTCGAGGGCGCACCGACGTCCGGACCCTGTGCCGAGGGACAGGCGGGCAAGCCGCACATGGTCTGCACGGCCGAGCCCGGCGCCGGTGCCGACGTGCAGGAGAAGACGATCGTCACCTATCACCTGTACAGCCCGGAGCGGGTGGACGTCCCGCTCGTCGAGGGCAAGACCCTCAGCGAAGCGCTGACGATCCTGCACGACGCGAAACTCCAGGCGAAGATCCACCGGGTCAACAGCGTCCGACCACGCGACACCGTCGTCCGGCAGGACCCGGCCGCGTTCGTGTCGGGCGGCGTCGCGCCGAACTCCGAGGTGGACATCTACGTTTCCACCGGCAAGGTGCAGTTGCCCGATGTTCGCGGGCTGACCTTCGATGATGCGCAGGCCAAGCTCAATCCACAGTTCATCAACATCACTCAGGGCTCGCCGATCACCACCGAGGACCCGAACCAGGACGGGCTGGTCGCACAGGAGAGCCCCACCCCCGGCCACGCCTACGACCCGAGCACAGAGATCACGCTGGTGCTCTACCAGTACGTCGCGCCGCCGCCGCCAGAGACCACTCCGATAACGCAGCCGGTCACCACGCCGGTGACGACGACGACGCCGTAGCGCTAGTCGGTCTCTACCGGCAACACCACGACGGCGCGCAGCCCGGGCGCGCCGTCGTCGTGCGCGATCAGCCCGACCCGGCCGCCGTGGTTGCGCACGATGTCGCGCACGATCGGCAGGCCGAGGCCGGTGCCGCCGCTCTGCCGGGATCGGGATTCCTGGACGCGGTAGAAGCGGTCGAAGACGCGTTCCCGCTCGTCCTCCGGGATGCCCGGCCCGTCGTCGGCCACGGCGAGCCGCGCAACCAGCCTGTTGTTGCGCATCCCCGGGGCGACGCTGACCTGCACGCGGGCCGTCGCGAATCGCACCGCGTTGTCGATCAGGTTGATGATCACCCGGCGCAACGCCTCTGGGTCCCCGCTCACCAGCACCGGCTCGCTCGTGACGGACACCGGCACCCGGGCCTGCGAGTAGCCCCGGGCGACCTCCTCGGCGAGTTCGTCGAGAGCGACGGGCTCGCGGCGGGCCTGGCCGCCGGACTCGTCCAACCGGGCCAGGGTGAGCAGGTCCGCGACCAGCCGGTCCAGCCGGTCGACGTCCACGAGCACGTCGTTGATCAGACCGGGCCAGTCCGTACTCGGCCCGAGGCGCTGCGCGACCTCCAGTTGCACGCGCAGCGAGGCGAGGGGCGACCGCAGTTCGTGTGCGGCGTCGCCGACGAAGGTGCGTTGCCGGCTGGTCGCCGAGTCGATCCGGTCGAGCATCGCGTTCAGCGTGACCGCCAGCCGGTGGATCTCGTCCTGTGAGCCGGGCACCGGCAATCGCTGCTCGGCAAGCCCGGCAGCGGTGATGTCCGCCGCGCCGTGCCGTAGCGCGGCCACGGAACGCAAGGTCAACGCGACGACTCCGTAGGAGGCGATCGCCATGAGCAGCACAGCGAGCGGAGCGCCGATGAGGGCTGCGCGGGTCAGGATGCGCAGGCTGTCGTCCACCCGGGTCACGTCGGTGGCGACGAGTATTGTCCGCGCGCCGAGGGTGCGCCCGACGATGCGCAGCTGCGCGTCGGAGATGGGGCTGGTGACGGTGGGCCGGCTGCCGCCGCGGACGGCGGCGAGCTGCTCCGGTGTGATGATCGAGACGCTCTGGTCGGCGCCCGGAGTCGCGGTGATCACGACGTCGTCCTGGTCGACGACCTGCACAGCGGTGACGCCGCCACTTGTCGGCGGCAAGATGCCCGGCTCCTTGCCGTCCTTGAACAGCCGGGCGATCTCGTTCGCGGTCTTGTTCGCCGACTGGTCGAGCACCCGGGTCAGCGCCGAACGCTGCACGACGAGCAGTAGCACGACGCCCGTGACGACGGCGCCGGTGAACAGCGCGGTCGCGAGCAGGGTCAACCGGGCCCGCAGCGACTGCCGGACCCACCACCGGCGCGGCCACTGCAGCACCTGCAGGGGCAGCCGCGCGACCCGCCGCCCGGCGCCGCCGCCCGGCCCCGTCACGGCATCAGGCTTCGGCGGTCAGCCGGTAACCGGCACCACGGACGGTCTGCAGGCTCTGCCGGCCGAACGGGGTGTCGATCTTGCGCCGTAGGTAGCCGACGTACACCTCGACCACGTTGGCGTCGCCGTCGTAGTTCGCGTCCCACACGTGGTGCAGGATGTCAGCCTTGCTCACCGCGTCCCCGGCCCGGCGCATCAGGAACTCGAGCAGCGAGAACTCGCGCGGGGTGAGCTCGATCATCGCCTCGGCGCGTCGCACGGTGTGCGCCGCCGGGTCGAGCACCAGATCGTCGACGCTGAGCGACGCCGGCCGCGGCTGGACTCCGCGGCGCAACAGCGCCCGGATCCGGGCAAGCAGCACCACGAAGGAGAACGGCTTGGTCAGATAGTCGTCGGCGCCGAGGTCGAGTGCGTCCGCCTCGTCGTACTCGCCGTCCTTGGCGGTGAGCATGAGGATCGGCACCCAGTTCTCGGCGGCGCGAAGTTGCTCGATGATCCGGTAACCGGACAGCCCGGGCAGCATGATGTCCAGGATCACGACGTCGTAGGTGGACTCCTTGGCCAGATGCAGACCGTCCGGGCCGTTGTGGGCCAGATCGACCGTGAAGCCTTCCGCGGCGAGTCCCCGCTGCAGGGCCGACGCCAGCCGCACTTCGTCCTCGACGATGAGCAACCGCATGGCCGCCTCCTTCTACGCCCTCTGAGACCAGCCCTAGACCGGTCTGGAATCAGCGGGACACCGTGCCAGACTGCCAGTTCGGGGTATGGCCCCATCCGCATCGGCTCAGCCGCGTCACAGAGGGAGCTTCGCATCCTCGGTTCAGTGAGGTCCACATCGGTCGTGCAGCGCCATCCGGCGCTGCTCTGGCTGGTGCCCGCGCTCGCCGTCGCGCTGATTGCCGTGGCGCTCAGCGTGGTGATCGACACAGACGGTCCCGAGGGTTCGCTGCCCGAGGCGGTGCCGGCCGCGCTGGTCACCGCGGTGCGGCACAACGCGAGCGACGGCTTCTCCGGCACCGTGGTCAGCCGGATCGCACTCGGCCTGCCCGCGTTGCCGGCACTGCCCGGCTGGTCCCCGACGAGCGAGGAGACATCGTTCGCCAGCCTGCTCGCCGGCTCGCACACGATGCTGGTCTGGTACGCGGGCGCGGACCGGCAGCGGGGGGCCCTGCTCGGCGCCGGCGCCGAGACCGACCTGTTCCGCAACGGCCGAGACGTGTGGCAGTGGAGCAGTGCCCACGGCGTCGCCGAGCACACCGTCCTGTCGCTCGAGTCGGTACTCACCTTCGCCCAGCACCTGCCGGTGGCCCTCACGCCGGCCGCGCTGGCCGACGGCGCGCTCTCGGCGCTCGACGGGAGTACCGAACTGAGCGTCGCTCCCGAGGTCACCGTCGCCGACCGCGCGGCCTACGACCTCGTCCTCACCCCGCAAAACCGCGCAACCAAGGTCGGCTCGGTGCACATCGCGATTGACGGCGCCACCAAGGTGCCGCTCGGTGTGCAGGTCTACGCGAAGGGCAGTGCCGACGCCGCCATCGACGTGTCGTTCACCCGGATCCGGTTCGGTGCACCCGCCGAGCGCAACTTCGCCTACGTCCCGCAACCGAACACGAAGGTGAGCGAGGCTGCTGACGAGCATCCGTTCCAGACTCCGGTCGCGGCGATCCCGACGGTCTCGGGCGGCGGCTGGTCCTCGGTGTTCCGGCTGGCCGGCGGAGCGCCGGTGGTCGATGTGGCCAGCAACGCAGCGACGTTCCGCCGTCTGCCCGCCGTGTCCGGCCACTGGGGCAAGGGCCGGCTGGTCGAGTCGGATCTGCTGTCGTTGCTCGTCACCAACGACGGCCGGGTGTTCGCCGGCGCGGTGCGGCCCGCCCGGCTGTACTACGCGGCGGCGCACAGCGCGGCCAAATGATGCCGCGGCTGCGGGACTACTGCAGGTAGGACTCGACCTCGTCGATCGGGCGCGCCTTGGCGTCGTCCGGATCCTCGCCGAACTCCTCCCGGGCCCGGCGCTGCCGGAGCAGGTCCCAGCACTGGTCGAGCTCGCGCTCGACGACGTCCAGCCTCGTGCGGTCCCCGCCCGACAACCCGCGGTGTGCCGCGCGCAGGTGCCGTTCCTCCTCGACGAGTTCGGAGATGTGGCTGAGCAACGACGTATCGTCCATCCCTAGAGCATGGCACGGCTTCAGCCGAACAGGACCAGCCGCAATTCCGTCTCGCCGTCGTCGCCGACCTCGATCGGCACGCCCCAGTCCTGCCGGGCCAGGTAGCAGGCCGGGTGCGCGCCGGCCTCGTCGCAGGACGCCGCCTGCGCCGTCACCTGCAGGACTCCCTGACCGGCGGCCAGATCCAGCACCCGTTCCAGATCCGTGGTCTCGCCACCGCCGGCGCGCAGCAGTTCCGGCGGCGCGGCGCTGACCGTCAGCCGGGTGGACGGCCCGAACCGGTCGTCCAGTTTGCGGCCGGCCGGCGGGGCGAACAGCACCGACAGCGCGACCCGGCCGGCGGCCAGCGCGCTCGGTGGCCGCGCGGTGTGTGCCTCCGGCCCGGCGATCAGTTCGGCAGACGGCACCGGCCGGACCAGCCGGTGCGCCGCCGATTCGACGACTACCAGGTCGCCGTCGACGATGACCGCGCCGGACGGTTCGGCGAGATCGCGGGCCAGAGTCTCTACGGTCG
>JAVHVB010000104.1:0-4601 GCA_032160775.1 Pseudonocardiales bacterium
AGCTCGTTGAGCTGCTCGGCCACCGCCACGTACCCCTCGTACGGGGTGACCATGAAGCAGGTGTGCGTGAAGGCGCCGACCTGTTCGCGCACGGCGTCTACGACCCGCGCAGCCGCGTTGCCGACCGAGACGACTGCGATCCCCGCGCCGAAGTCGATCAGCTGGTTGCCGTCGACGTCGACGATGATCCCGCCGCCCGCGCGCTCGACGTAGACCGGCAGTGTGGTGCCCACACCGGCCGACACCGCCGCCTGTTTCCGCGCGTGCAACTCAGCCGACCGCGGACCGGGGATCTCGGTCCTGATCACGCGCTGCTGTGGGACGTCCATGTGCTGCTCCATTTCAGAACCGACTGCCGGCTGCGTCGTCGGTGAGCTTCTGCGCTATCCATACCGGCACCACGGCGACGACGATCAGCACCGCGGCGACGACGTTCACGATCGGTGCCTGGTTCGGCCGGAACAGGTTGCCGAAGATCCACAGCGGCAGCGTCTGCACGTCAGCCGGCGCGGTGAAGTTGGTGACCACGATCTCGTCGAAGCTGAGGCCGAAGGCGAGCAGCGCGCCGGCCAGGAGCGCGCCGCGCAACTGCGGGAAGGTGACGTACCGGAAGGTCTGCCAGCCGGTCGCGCCGAGGTCGGCCGAAGCCTGCTCCAGCGAACTTCCGGTCCGCCGAAGTCGGGCCTGCACGTTGTTGAAGACGATGACGACGCAGAAGGTCGCGTGCCCGATGATGATCGTCCAGATGCTGAAGTCGATGGCCAGTACCTCGGTGAACGCGTTTTTCAGCGCGATACCGGTGACGATGCCGGGCAGCGCGATCGGGAGCACGACCAGGAAGCTGATGGTCGAGCGACCGAAGAACTTGTACCGCTGCACGGCGAAGGCGGCCATTGTGCCGAGGACGAGCGCGATCGCCGTGGCGCCCAATCCCGCTTTGAGTGATGCGATCAGCCCGTCCCGGGCACCCTGATCGTCCGCGGCGATGTTCCACCACTTCGTGGTGAACCCGGGCGGCGGGAACTCGAACGTCTGCGACGTGTTGAACGCGTTCATCACGACGATCCCGAGCGGGAGGTAGAGGAACGCGAGGCCGATGAACGCAAGTATGCGTATCGCCATGCGCGCGCGGGCAGTCAAGAACATCTACACGTTCTCCAATGCACCGGTGCGCCGCATCGCCACGAGGTACAAGACGATGGCGACCAGCGGGATCAGCGCCACTGTCGCCGCGAGTGGCTGATTCAGCACGACGTCCTCGGAAATGACGTTGGCGATCAGTTGGGTCTTGCCGCCGACGATGCCGACCGCGATGTAGTCGCCGAGCGTCAACGAGAACGTGAAGATCGAGCCGGCAGCGATCGCCGGAAACACGAGCGGCAAGACGATCGCGCGGACGGTGCGGACCGCGCCGGCGCCCAGATCGGCGCTCGCCTCGAACAACGACTTGGGCATCCGCTCGAAGCCGGCGTAAATCGGGATCACCATGTACGGCAGCCACATGTAGGCGAGCGTGACAACCAGCGTCGCCTTTCCGTAGTCCGGGCCGTGGCCGCCGGTGACCCACCCGATCGGCCCGTCGGGCGCGAACAGCGTCCGCCAGGCAAACGCCTTGACGAGGTAGCTCGCCCACAACGGCGTGAGCACCGCGACGACCAGCAGGTTCCGCAACCTGCGACTGGCGACGACGGACATGTAGAAGGCCAGTGGAAACGCGACGAGCACATCGATCGCGGTGACCGCGAGCGCGATACCCAGCGTGCGCAACGCGATCTTGCGGTAGAGGGGCTCGGTGAAGACCGTATGGAAGTTCACGGTCGAGAACTGGTGGACGACATTCTCGGTGAACGAGTCGACCGTCCAGAACGCGGACACGAACATCGCCACGATCGAACCGAGGTACACGACGACCAGCCACGTCATCGGCGGCGCGAGGAGAAGGCCGAGACGCAGGCGTCGCTTCGACGCGAAGAACGCCGAAACGCCCCCCCGCCTGCCGGTCTTCCGACCGGCAGGCGGGGCGTCACTCACCCCTTGACCTCTTGCCACTTTTGCGTCCACTCGGCGTAATCGGTGCAGTTGTCCCCGCTGCCATCGACGCACTGCGTCTGCGGCGTCGTCCAGTAGTGGATCCGGCTCGCGAAGTCGGCGTCGAGCGCGCTGTAGGTGTCGCAGAACTTCTTGTCCACCGTCTGGTCGCAGGCCTTGGTCTGCGCCGGCGCCTCACCGAAGTATTCGGCCACCTGGGCGTTCGCCTTCGGCGTGATGATCCAGTCCATCCACTTGTACATGCAGTTCGGGTGCTTGGCCTGGGACGAGATCATCCAGGTGTCCGACCAGCCGGTGGCTCCTTCCTTGGGCAGCACGGTCTTGACGGTCGCCTTCGAGCCGCCGTTGATCACGTTCGCGATGACCTGCCAGGTCGTGCCGACAACCGAGGTGCCTTGGTTGAAGGCCTGCACTTCCTTCGTGTACAGCGCCCAGTACTCGCTGACGTTCTTGTTCTGGTCCTTCAGCAGACCGACGGCAGCGTCGAGCTGCTTCTCGGTCAGCGAGTACGGGTCCTTGATGCCGAGGTCCGGCTGGGTCTTCATCAGGTACAGCGCCGCGTCGGCAATGTAGATCGGCGAGTCGTACGCAGTCACCTTGCCGGCATAGTCCGAGCTCTTGTCGAATACCGCCGACCACGAGTCGAGGTTCCCCTTGACCTTGGCCGGGTTCCACATCAGCAGGTTCGCGCCCCAGCCGTGCGGGATGCCGTACATCTGCCCGTTGACCGAGTTCCAGTTGCCGTCCTTGAGGAAGTCCGACACGGTCGCGTAGTTCGGCACCAGGTCGGTGTTGACCGGCGCGACGTCTCCGCCGTAGATGAGCCGCAGCGTCGCGTCACCGGACGCGGACACGCCGTCGTACTGGCCGGTCTTCATCAGCGACACCATCTCGTCCGACGTGTTGCCGATCTTGACGTTGACCTGACAGCCGGTCTTGTCTTCGAACGGTTTGACCCACTGCTTCTCGGCGTAGCCGGCCCACACGATCAGATTGAGCTCGCCCTCGCCCTTGCCGACCGAGGTCGCCATCGGGACGTCCGGCACGTTTCGGCCCTGGGTGCCGCTGCTGCCCCCGCTGCTCGAGCAGGCGGCGAGCACGCCGACCGCCAAAAGGCTCGCGGCCACCAGAGCGGTGGGCATTCGTCGCGATCGCTTGGTTCGCATCACGGGTTCTCCTTCTCCATAGACGAGTCGACCTGGCGGGACGCCGCCGCATCCCAACTCAGCGTCACGGATTGACCACGGGTGAACCTCGCTGCGCCCGCCTCGACGTTGAGGATGAGTGCGGCCAGGGTGAGATCGGGTTCGACGTCCACGACGACCCGGGTTGCGGGTCCGGCGTAGACGACCTCTCGCACTACGCCGTCGATACGGACGGCGCCCTCCTCAGCCGCCGGGGATCCGCCCTGCGGCTGCACGGTGATCTTTTCCGGGCGGACCGACACCGCCTGTGGCGAGCCGAGCAGCCGGCCGGCTGCCGCTCCCGAGATGACGTTCGACGTGCCGACGAACTCGGCGACGAACCGGGTCGCGGGCCGCTCGTACACCTCTTCCGGACCGCCGACCTGCTCCAGCCGGCCGTTGTGCATGACGGCCAGCCGGTCGCACAGGGTCAGCGCCTCGTCCTGGTCGTGGGTGACGAACACGAAGGTGATGCCGACGTCGCGCTGGATCGCCTTGAGTTCCACCTGCATCTGCTCGCGCAGCTTGAGGTCGAGGGCGCCGAGCGGCTCGTCCAGCAGCAGTACCCGCGGCCGGTTGATGAGCGCGCGGGCGAGGGCGATGCGCTGCCGCTGCCCGCCCGACAGCTCGGCCGGCTTGCGGCTGCCCAGATCGGGCAGCCGCACCATCTCGAGCGCCTCGCCGACCCGGCGGGCTCGCTCCGGCTTGCCGACCCGACGCACCCGCAGGCCGTAGGCGATGTTGTCGGCGACGCTCATGTGCGGGAACAGCGCGTAGTCCTGGAAGACGGTGTTCACGTCGCGGCGAAACGGCGGGATGCGGGTGGCGTCGAGCCCGCCGAGTTCGACGCTGCCGGCCGTCGGCGTCTCGAAGCCGGCGATCATCCGCAGCACGGTGGTCTTGCCCGACCCGGACGGGCCGAGCACCGCGAAGAACTCGCCGTCATCGATGTCGAGGTCGATGTCGTCGACCGCCACGACCGGTCCGAACGTCTTGCGCAGGCTCCGCAGCCGGATACCCGGGACGGCAGCGTCGCGCGGCGGCGACGCGGTCTCGGCGAGCGATTCGGCCATCGACACCCGCTACGCCGGAACCGGGTCCACGACAGCGAGCACGTCGCCCTCCTGGACGACGTCGCCGACCTGCACGGCCACATCGCGCACCACGCCGTCGTACTCGGTGAGGACGGGGATCTCCATCTTCATCGATTCGAGGATCACGATGGTGTCGCCGGCGAGCACCCGCGCGCCCTCGTCGACCGCGACGGAGAGCACGTTGCCGACGATCTCCGCGGTGATCGTGTGCGCGCGGGCAAGGGACATGGCGTCAGGCTATTGCCGACGCGGGCCGCACGGACAGCACTGACCA
>JAVHVB010000105.1:0-3094 GCA_032160775.1 Pseudonocardiales bacterium
GCGTCGCGGTGACGATCGAGTTCACCGGGCCGCTCGCCGTGGCCGTGGCCGGGTCGCGCCGTCTGCTCGACGGGCTGTGGGTGATCCTCGCCGGCGCCGGCGTGGTGCTGTTGGCGCTGCGTGGCGGGCACGGCGACATCTCCGCGATCGGAGTGCTGCTCGCGCTGGTCGCCGCGGCCTGCTGGGCGATGTACATCCTGCTGTCGCAGCGCGTCGGCCGCACCTTCGCCAGGCTGGACGGCCTCGCCATCGCTCTCGGCGTCGGCACCCTGGTCGTACTGCCGGCCGGCATCGCCCAGGGCGGCGAGGCGTTGCTGGAGGGGCACGTGATCGCCGGCGGCCTCGGCGTCGCCCTGCTGTCGTCGCTGATCCCGTATTCGCTCGAACTCATGGCGCTGCGCCGGCTCACCGCCTACCGGTTCGGCCTGTTGATGAGCCTCGAGCCCGCGGTCGCCGCGCTGGCCGGCGTCGTCGTGCTCAGCCAGCCACTGACCGCTGTGCTCGGGGTCGCAGTCGTGCTCGTTGCCGCCGCCAGCATCGGCAACACGCTGACCGCGCGGCGGCTGCCCGAACCGCAGCCCGAGGCGTGAGCGCCGCTCGCCGGAGTCAGCCGAGCGAGCGGCGGCGGACTGCCTGCAGCAAGCCGATCGCCAGCCCCTGCGCGAACATCGAGGACCCGCCGTAGGACACGAACGGCAGCGGGACGCCGGTCACCGGGGTGAGTCCGAGGTTCATCCCGATGTTCTGGAAGGCCTGGAAGGCGAACCAGCAGACGACCCCGACCGCGACCAGCCGGCCCGCGGTGTCCGCCTCGCGCGCGATGGCGAGGCCGCGCCAGCAGAGCAGCGCGAACAGGGCGATGATCGCCGCGGCGCCGATCAGTCCCAACTCCTCGCCGGCCACCGAGAAGATGAAGTCGGTCTGCTGCTCGGGGACGAACCCGCCGTTGGTCTGCGGGCCGGAGAACAGGCCGGTGCCGAACAGCCCGCCGGCCGCGATCGCGATGTGCGCCTGGTTCACGTTGTACGACGCGCCCTGCGGATCGACGGTGGGGTCGGTGAACGATTTGATCCGGTCCAACTGGTAGCCGTGCACCACACCGCTCTTGAGGGCGATCACCGCCACGAGCACGCCGAGCACCAGCAGCCCCACCGTCCACCGCGGACGGACGCCGGCCATCACGAGCACGCCGAACACGGCGCAGCCGAGCACCATCGCCGAACCGAGGTCCGGCTGAAGCATGATCAGCGCCAGCGGCACCGCGACCAGAACCAACGCGAGCAGCACGTCCCGGGTGGGAGGTGACGCGTCGTCGTCCTGGTCCTCGCGCCGGGTGAACAGCACGGCCAGTCCGACGATCAGGCCGAGTTTCATGAACTCCGAGGGCTGCAGTTCGAAACCGCCGCCGAGCCGGATCCACGCCTTCGCACCGTTGACCCGGGTCCCGATCGCGAGCACCGCGAACAGCCCGAGCAGGCTGCCGCCGTAGACGAGCGGGCCGAACAGCCGCAACAGCCGGGCGTCCAGCCGGGACGCCGTGAGCATCAGCATCGCGGCGAGCCCGAGATTGAACAGATGCCGGTAGAGGTAGGACTCGCCACTGCCCTCGCGCGTCGCCGCCCACACCAGGACGGCGCCGAGCAGGCCGAGCACGAGGGCTACCCCGGCGAGGACGACGTCGTAGCCGCGCGCACGCCGATCGAGCGGCATCGACAGATCGGTGAGCGCGAACGGCAGGCGCGGGTCCCGGGCGGCGTAGGTCATCGGTCGGTCACCACCTGCGGTGCGATCTTCGGAAGTCGCCCTTCCGGCGCGGACCCCGGTATCACCGGCTTGCCGCCGACGCCGAAGATGCCGTCCCAGATGCGCTTGAGCATCGGACCGGCCGCCGTGGCGCCGGTGCCCGCCTGCTCGACCATCCCGACCATGACGAACTTCGCCTTGGTGTGCCCGTGCACCTTGTACGTCGGCCCCCAGGTCGCCAGCCAGGACGTGTCGCCCTTGCCGTACACCTCGGCGGTGCCGGTCTTGCCACCCAGCCGGTTCTGGTAGTTCGAGCCGATGTAGGCGAACGCGCCGGACACCGCCCAGCCGCGGCTGAAGTCGAGCGCGTTGGTGATGTAGTCGAACAGGCTCTGCCGCACCGGCACCCGGTTGGCGACCGTCGGGTGGATCTTCTGCACGACGTCGCCGGCGCCGTCGACGACCCCCCAGCCCAGCGTGGGCTTCCAGATGCGGCCACCGTTGAGCATCGCCGAGTACGCGAGCGCGAGTTGCAGCGGCGACATCGTCGTCTCGCCCTGCCCGATAGACATGTCGGCGTTGTCGCCGGCCCGGTAGCGCCACCCGTCGGTGCAGTTCTCCCGGGCGAGTTCGGTCAGGTAGGCGCGGTCGGACAGGTTCGCGACGTCCGGGTAGCCGGCCTTCGCCGCCGCGCAGTAGTCGGCCTTGTTCGCCTTCCAGCGCGCCATCCGGGTCTCCCGGTCCGCGTAGCTGCCGCTCGCCTGCTCGCCGGCGGGCAGATCGACGTGTGGAGCGCGGCCTACGCCGTACTGCGCGGCCATCCGCTGCAGGTATTCGTGCGCCTTCGCACCATTGGCGATACGCGCCTGGTCGCGGTAGTACTCGTCGGCCGCGGGCTGGTAGAAGAAGGTGTCGCAGGAGTAGCCGAGCGCGTCGCGCAGGTTGAGGCTGCCCAGGTACTCACCCTCGAAGTTCGTCTTGACGCGGCCGTCGATCGTCACCGATCCGGGGCACGGGTAGGTGCTGAAGGTGTTGATCTCGTTGTGCATGACCAGCGACGACGACGTGATCAGCTTGAACGTCGAGCCGGGTGCGTACTCGCCGGCGATCGCCCGGTTCAGCAGCGGCGTGCCGGCCGAGGACGAAGTCAGCTGCTGGTAGTCGGTTTGCGAGATGCCGCCGACGAACAGGGACGGGTCGTAGGTCGGGTAACTTGCGACGGCAAGGATGCGTCCGGTGTTCGGGTTCATGATCACCACTGCGCCGCCGGTGGCGGCCTGCCCGGCAGCGCGCGAGTCGTGGATCTGCTGTGCCAGCGACTGCTCGGCCAGCCGCTGCAGATCCAGGTCGA
>JAVHVB010000106.1:0-3865 GCA_032160775.1 Pseudonocardiales bacterium
CCATAGAGTTTCGGCGACCATAGCGAGAGGGAAACGCCCGGTCCCATCCCGAACCCGGAAGCTAAGCCTCTCAGCGCCGATGGTACTGCGCGGGCCACTGCGTGGGAGAGTAGGACGTCGCCGGACATACTTTGTCAACGAGGGTCGTTCGGTTCGCCGAACGGCCCTCGTTGCATTTGCCCGGCACGTGTCGAGAATCGGGATCCAGTCATGTCAACACCACGCCGCCGCGACGGTTCCGGAAAGCCCGAGCGATCGGGCCGATCGGGCACCGGCCGCACTGGTGGCCCGCGCGACGGCGCCGGCCGTACCGGTGGCCCGCGCGACGACACCGCCCGCGGCAGCGCGGGCCGCACGGGCGGGCCCCGGACCGGTGCCCGCGGCGGTACCGGTCGAGCCGGCGCCCGCAAGGACGACACCGAGCGCGGTGCTGGTCGGCCGGGCGCGAGCAGCGACGGGACGCAGCGGCGCGCCGGCCGGAGCACCGATCGCACCGCGCGCGATGACCGCTCGCGCCGCGATGAGCGGCCGCGCCGCGACGACCGTGCCGCGCCGCGCCGCGAGCGTGTCGACGCGCGCGACAAATTCGTGGCGAGCGAGTACCCGGCAGTACCGGAGGACGCGGACCCGCAGTTGCTGGATCGCGGCGTACGCGCAGCACTTCGTTCGCTGACCAAGCCGAACGCCGAGGCCGTGGCCAAGTACCTGGTGGCCGCCGGCGAGGCCGTCGACACCGATCCGTCGCGCGCACTCGGCTACGCCAGAGCGGCGCGCGCGCGAGCGGCCCGGATAGCCGCCGTTCGCGAGGCGGTCGGGATCGCCGCTTACCACGCCGGTGAGTGGGCCGAAGCACTCAGCGAGTTGCGTGCGGCGCGGCGGATGTCCGGCGACCCGCGCAACCTTGCGGTGATGGCGGACGCCGAGCGTGCACTAGGCCGCCCCGAACAGGCTGTTCGGCTGCTCAACGATCCGGATGTCCGCCGGCTCGACGCCGAGAGCCGGGCCGAACTGCTCATCGTCGTCGCCGGTGCCCGCCGTGACCTCGGCCAGCACGATGCCGCCCTGTCGGTGCTCGCCCGCGGTGGCCTCGACCGCAGTCACCCGCGGCCCGGCGCCGCCCGGCTCTGGTACGCCTACGCCGATTCGCTCGCGGGCCTGGGGCGCACCGAAGAGGCGGCGACCTGGTTCGCGGCCTCCGCGGCGCTGGACCCGGAGGGCGAGCTCGACGCAGCCGAGCGGGCCGCCGACCTGCTCTGAGTGCCGCTGACCACAGCCTGCCGACAGTTCGACTCGTCGCGTCCACACCTGCGCCGCGCGTCCACAGGCGCGGTCGGTCTCCGCGCCGGAGGTCATCCGGTCTCCGGAAGATGTCGGCCATGACCAGTTCTGCGCCCTCGCCAGTGAGGGACAACGATGTCTTCCTGCGCGGCCGGCTCGCCGCGGTCGCCGAGTTCCGCGACCTGCCCAGCGGCGATGTCCTCGCCGTGTTCCGGCTGACGGTCGCCCGCCCATCCGGTGACCGCGCCCGGGTGGACAGCATCGAGTGCGCCAGCCTGAAGCCGCGCGTCCACCGGTCGCTGGGCCGGGCAGCTGCCGGCGACGAGCTCGAGGTACGCGGTGCACTGCACCGCCGCTTCTGGCGGTCGCCGGCCGGTCCGGCCAGTCGCTACGCCGTGGACGTGGAGACCGTGCGGCTCAGCCGGGCTGATCGGCGAGGCGGCGCATCACGAGCCCGGAAGCAGGCTTCGGCGTGAACAACGTCGACTTGCGTGGCATCCGGGCGCCCGCCGCGGCGACGGCCGCAACGGCGGCGACCGGCGTCGGACGCAGCAGCAGCGCAATCCCGCTTTGTCGTGCGGCGTCGGTAACGGCGTCGTCGATGCTGTGCGCATAACCGACCGTGTCGACGTCGTCGGTCAGCTGCCACACCTGCTCGACGAGCGTCCGGTGCACCACGGTGACGTCGAGGTCGGCGAGGGCCGCGGGCTCGCCCGGACGGGCGGCCGCCGCGGCCAGTTTCCGGTCCCGGTCGACGAGGACGAACGTGTCCCGCCCGTCGGTCAGCACGGCGGCGAACTCCGGCATCCCGGTCAGCCGCTCGAGCGCCGAAGAGCCGCTGGCGTCCACCTGCTCGGCCTCAGCCCAGCCGCCGAGTGCCGCGATCGCGTCGGCCAGTGGCAAGCCGCGGATGACTCGGTGGATCGCGTGCACCTGGGGTCCGTACTCGGACGAGTCGACGACCAGCGCGAGGCCGCGGTCCCACGGCCCCGGTCCGTCGACAGCGCGGCGGCGACGCTGCCGCTCGAGGTAGGTCGCGTAGCGGTGGTGGCCGTCGGCGATCAGCGCGCGGCGGGTGCCGAGGTCGGCGACAACGGTGTCCAGGGCCGCCGGGTCGGTGACCGACCACAGCCGGTGGGCGATGCCGTCCGGTGTCGTGGTGTGCGCGATCGGCGCCTGCGCATCGACGCTGCGCAACAGCTCCGACGCCGGGCCACCGCCGTCGTAGACCAGATAGATCGGTTCGAGGTCCGTGCCGGTCGCCGTCATCACCTCGAGCCGGTCGGCAACGGGGCCGGCCATGGTGTTCTCGTGCGGCAGGATCACGCCGTCCTCGGCGGCGCGCAGTTCGACGGCGCCGAGCAGACCGCGGGTCGCGTGCCCGGTGGGGTCACGCAGCTCATAGATGTAGAGCGCCGGCTCCGGGTCGGGAACGTAACGCCCGTCCTCCACCCAGCCGGTCAGCCGCGACGCGGCTGCTGCATACCCGTCCGGCGTCGGGTCCGGCAGCACCACCGAGACAGCGTTGTCCGGGTCAGCGGCGAGCAGCTGCGCACGCAGATCGCCGTCGATGACGTCGTAGGGCGGGCAGAGCAGCCGGCCCAGCTCCTCGTCGGAGGCCCGCGGTCGCAGCCCCCGGAACGGCGCGAGCGACAACCCGTTCGCCGACCCGTCGGTTGTGCCGGCGCTCATCCGCGGCCTCGTCTGCCCATGGGTCGCGATCGTACGCAGCCGGGTGCGCGTGACATCATGCGACCCGTGCGTGCGAATCTAGGCGGCTGCCCGCGCGCATTGGCCGAGGAGTACGACGTCGCGCTGCTCGATCTGGACGGCGTGGTCTACATCGGCGCGGACGCGGTGCCCGGGGCGGCGGCCGCGCTCGCCGCGGCCCGGGCGCGTGGGATGCGGCTCGCTTTCGTCACCAACAACGCGTCCCGCCCGCCGGCGGCTGTTGCCGGCCACCTCACCGAACTCGGGGTTGCCGCCGAGTCCGAGGAGGTGGTCACCTCCGCGCAGGCGGCAGCGCACTACCTCGCCGATCGGCTCGCACCCGGCTCGGCCGTGCTCGTGGTCGGGACCACCGGCTTGGAGGAGGCGCTGCGCGAACGCGGCCTGGTGCCGGTCGCCGAAGCCAACGACGACATCGCGGCCGTGGTGCAGGGCTACTCGCCGGACCTGAGCTGGCGACAGCTGGCCGAGGGCGCGGTGGCGATCAACCGCGGACTGCCCTGGGTCGCCACCAACCTCGACCCGACGGTCCCGTCCCCGCGCGGCAGGCTGCCCGGCAACGGAGCGCTGGTCGCGGCGTTGCGGCACGCGACCGGGGTCGAACCCGTCGCGACCGGCAAGCCGGACCCGACGATGCACCGGGAGTCCGTGCAGCGATCCCGGGCCGAGCACCCGATCGTGGTCGGCGACCGGCTGGACACCGACATCGAGGGCGCGAACGCCGTGGGCTGCGCCAGCCTGCTCGTGTTGACCGGGGTGACCTCGCCGGCCGAGCTGCTCGCCGCGCCGGAACACCTTCGTCCGACCTACGTCGCCGCCGATCTCAGCGGGTTGCTCGTGCCGCATGACGAACCGCAGG
>JAVHVB010000107.1:0-2520 GCA_032160775.1 Pseudonocardiales bacterium
AGCCCACCCAGCCCCGCCGAACGGCCCGCCGTTCAGCCTGCCGCCCGAACTGATCGACCCACACAGCGCGACCTTCCAACCACTCACCCGCCGCGGCCGGCCACCGGCATCAACGGCGCACGTCAACCAGCCGCAAATTCTGGCCGCCACCGGCCCCGACCCACCACCGTTCTGACGGAGGCACATGGCGCGGCCACCCGCGCGCTAGCCGAGGAGCATGCGCGCGCCGCTGGGGGTGCCGACGACCTCGTGCCGGAACATCAGGATCCGCAGCCACACGGCGATGAACAGCGCTCCGACGAGGAACATCGTGACGATCATGATCCCGGTTGCTAGGAACGCCACTTGCAGGCCGGAGCCGAGCCCGATCCCCCACGGCCTGCGCACCAGCGCTGCGCCCGCGACCAGGACGACCGCGAGCCCGATGCAGATCCCGGTGCGCACCGGGCCCAGGCCCGTGGTGAACGCGATCGTGCGCGGGATGAGCAGCACGACGAGCGCCTCGAGAGCGAGGACGGCGGCCAGCGCGCCGCGGGATGCCTTGTCCGCACGCCGGGCGCGTTCTGCGTACTGCTCCGCAGTCGGTTGAGCAGAGTGCTCCGCAGTCGGTTGAGCAGAGTGCTCGGCACTCGGCGCGTCCGGCGCCGGCTCGGTCACCCTGAGCCGCCGAGCAGGGTGCGCGCCTCGCCGACGGTCACCACCGACCCGGTGATCAGCACACCGGTGCCGGCCAGCACATCGTCGCCGGTGTCCTCGGCCAGCCGCACACCGGCTTCGATCGCGTCGTCGAGACGCGCCTCGACGGTGACCCGGTCCGCACCGAAGATCGGCACCGCGGCCGCGGCCAATTCGTCGGCGGACAGTCCGCGCGAGGACGCGTTCTGCGTCACGACCAGTTCGTCGACTGCCGGCTCCAGCAACTCCAACATCCCGGTGACGTCCTTGTCGGCCATCACCGCGGCCACCGCGACGAGTCGGCGGAACTGGAACGCCTCGGCGATCGCGGTCAGCGACGCGGTCATGCCGGCCGGGTTGTGCGCCGCGTCCAGCAGGATCGTCGGCGCCGAGCGAATCGGCTCGAGCCGGCCCGGCGAGCGCACCGACGCGAACGCGCCGCGCACCGTCTCGATGTCCAGCGCACCGGAGGCCGCATCGGCGCCGAAGAACGCCTCCACGGCGGCCAGCGCACACGCGGCGTTCTGCGCCTGGAACGCTCCGTGCAACGGCAGGAAGATCTCGTCGTACGTGCCGCCGAGGCCCTGCAGGTTCAGGAACTGCCCGCCGACCGCCACCCGGCGCTCGATCACGCCGAACTCCAACCCCTCGCGGGCGACGGTCGCGCCCACCTCGGCGGCGTGGCGGATGAGCTCGGCGGCCGCTTCCGGGGGCTGCGCCGCCAGCACCGCCATCGCGCCCGGTTTGATGATCCCGGCCTTCTCGGCCGCGATGCGCACCACGGTGTCGCCGAGGTACTGGGTGTGGTCGAGGCCGATCGGGGTCACCACCGCAACCTCGCCGTCGAGCACATTCGTGTTGTCCCATGCACCGCCGAGCCCGACCTCGACGACGGCGACGTCGACCGGCGCGTCGGCGAAGATCGAGAATGCGAGCGCGGTGACGATCTCGAAGAACGACAACGGCACCCCGTTGAACCGTTTGTCGATGATCTCGATGTAAGGCTCCAGCTCGCGGTACCCCTCGACGAAGGTCAGGTCGCTCACCGGCGCTCCGTCGACCACGATGCGCTCGGTCACGCTCGCCAGGTGCGGGCTGGTGTAGCGGCCGGTGCGCAGGCCGATCGCGCGCACCAGTTCGTCGACCATCCGCGCGGTGCTCGTCTTGCCGTTGGTGCCGGTCAGATTGATCGCACGGTAGGCACGCTGCGGGTCGCCGAGCAGTTCGACGAGCGCTTGCATCCGCTCGTTCGTCGGGTGGACATGGCCCTCGCCGCGCCGGCCGAAGATCGACGCCTCGATCTCCCGGAGCGCAGCGGAGACGTGCTGCTGCGGATCGGTCACGTGGACGCCCCGTCCAGCGCCGCCAGCGCGGCATCGATGCGGGCGAGGTCGCCCTCGGCGGCGGCCAGCCGCTCACGCACCTTCGCGACCACGGCATCGGGCGCCTTGTCGGTGAATGCGGTATTGCCCAGCTTGCCGGCGTTGACGGTGCGTTCCTTCTCGGCTGCCGCGCGGTCCTTGCTCAGCCGGGCCCGCTCGGCAGCGACGTCGATTGCACCGGACAGGTCGAAGGCCACCGACACATCGGCGGTTACCTGCACGGTCGCGGTCACGGCGAAGTCCGGGCCGGGTTCGGCCAGCCGGCACAGCGCCCGGACGTCGGCCGCCGGCACCGGGCCGGTGACCTCGGCGGGCAGCCGGTAGGACGGCTTCACGCCTTGATCGGACCGGAATCGGCGCACCTCGGTGACCACCTGCTGCAGTTCGCGGACCGCCTGCTCGGCCGCGGCGTCGGCGCGCGCCGGTTCGGCGAGCGGCCAGTCGGCGATGACGAGTGACTCGG
>JAVHVB010000108.1:0-8760 GCA_032160775.1 Pseudonocardiales bacterium
AGACGTTCGCCGACGGGACCGACGAATGGGTCAACTGCCCGTGACCGATCGAGACCGTCGCGAGCCGACTCGTCCACCCCACGACGACGAGCCGGTTCTCCCGGACACGACGAGCGACGAGCGGGAAGCCGGCTGGGGCGACGAACCGACCCGGCGCGACGACGAGTGGTACCGACGGGAACGCCCGCCGCACCACGAGTGAGGTTCAGCCCGGCTTGGGCCGCCCGGCAGCGTGCTGCTGCGCGAGCAGATCGCGGATCTGCTCGAGCAGGATGATGTCCTCGGGCTTCGGCTCCGGGTCCGGTTCGCCGGACGCGACCTTTGCTGCCCGCCGCTCGGCGAGCTTGTTGAGCGGCATGACGATGGCGAAGTAGACCGCCGCGGCGACGAGGAGGAATGAGATCAGCGCGTTGATGAACGAGCCGTAGAAGAACTGGCTCTTGTTGATCGTGAACGTCAGCTGGCTGAAGTCCGGCTTGCCGGCGATCGCCGCGATGAGCGGTGTGAGGATGTAGGTGACGAACGCGGTGACGACTGCGGTGAATGCCGCGCCGATGACGACGGCGACGGCGAGGTCGACCACATTGCCGCGCATGATGAAGTCCTTGAATCCCTTGAGCATCCGTCCTCCAGCCCGAGACGATTCGACGGGTTGCGCCGTCCGGTCGGTCGGAGCCTAGGGGCGGGCGACTACCGCTGTGAACAGCTGGCTGACGCTGTCACGGGTAATCCGCAGCGCCGTCGCCCGGTCGACGGCGAGCACCAACTCTGCGTCCGCAGTGGCCGTTGGCGGTAGGACGGCGAGCACCGCGCAGGAGGTGGCAAGAACCCGCACGTGCGCGGCGAGCGGTCCCGGGCCGGCCAGGGGATCGATCGGTTTGGCCGTGGCGAGCAGGTCGACGCGGTCGCCGGCGCGGACGAGATCGGCCGCGTGCGGATCGGCCAGTGACACCGCCGCCGCGACCAGCCCGGCCGGCAGCGCGGTGGCCAGATCTGCCCCGACGAGGCGCGTGCCGGCGATCGGCTCGCCGGTGCCCACCGGCCCGGCCAGCCGCCGGCCGACGACCGCCGACGGCGCCGACGGCGCACCGGGCGGGCGGACAGCGGGGGGCCAGCGGGCGACCGAGACGTCACGCCGGGCGAGCAGGTGACCGGCGGGCATCGACCGCGCCGCGACCACCACCGGCGTCGTCTCGGCCGAGGAGGCCGGCGGCGACGGTTCGCTCACGGCACTCAGCAGCGCGAGCAGCAGGCAGCAGCCGGCGAGCAGCCGCCGTGGCCATCTGCCGAGGTACGGCAGATCCAGATGCGGCAGGCGCCGGGCCAGGCGGGACACCGGGCCACGTTAGGCGGCCGAGCTGCTCCCGCCGGTGCTCGAGCTGCTCGTTGTGGACGCGCTGCTCGGTGTGGACGAACTCGACTCACCCGAGGATGAGCTGGACGACTCACCCGACGAAGAGCTGCTCGACGAGCTGGACGTCGACGAGCTGGAGAACTCCGTCTTCGACGCCTTCACGGCCGACTTCTCGGCCTTGCGGCTGTCGGTCCGGTAGAAGCCGGAGCCCTTGAAGACCACGCCGACCGACCCGTACACCTTGCGGACGGCCTGACCGCAGACCGGGCACTCGGAGGCGGCCGGGTCGCTGAACGACTGCACGAGCTCGAACTGGTTGCCGCAGTCGGCGTTCACGCACGCGTATTGATAAGTGGGCACGAGCGTCGTCCTCCGGGTCATAGCTGGCACTCCAAGCTTACGACTGCTAACACCCGGGACGCATCTCGGTGTTCCCCCCGACCACCGTCCAGCCGCTCGGGGCGACCGCTGCGTGCACCGGCACGTCCCAGGACTCGCGCGGCAGCCAGTGAACGACCTCGTCGTCGAAGACCAACGCGGCGAGTACGGCGTCGGCCGCGCAGCGGGCCAGCGCGCGGTCGTAGGACCCGCCGCCCCGGCCGAGCCGGGTGCCGTCGACCGCGACCGCGAGCGCGGGCACGAGGACGAGCCCGGCCGTGCCTATCGCAGCCGTGCCCAGCCGCGCACCCGGGCCGGTCGGCGTCCACTCCGTCCAGTCCAGATCCCGGTCCGGCAGCGTCAGCGGCACCAGCACCGAGACACCGCGAGCGTGCAGTGCGGCAAGCAGCTCGATCGAGCCGGGTTCGGTGTGCAACGGCTCGTAGGCGGCCACCCGCTTCAGCCCCCCCGCCCTCTCCAGCACGTGGGCGCGCACGGCAGCCCGTGCCCGGTCCAGGTCGGCGGCCGAGCGGGCACGCCGGGCCGTGAGCAACTCGGCGCGCAGGTCGGCCTTCTCTGCTGATGCGGCCGCGTCGTCCGGAACCATGTGCTGATTCTGGCCCGGTTAGGCTCGGAAGATGAGTTCAGGACGTGTGCGGAAAGCGCTGATCCCGGCCGCCGGCCGCGGCACCCGGTTCCTGCCGCTGACCAAATCGGTGCCCAAGGAGCTCGCGCCCATCGTCACGACGCCGGCGCTGGAGTTCGTCGTCGCCGAGGCGGCGCAGGCCGGCATCACCGACGTGATTCTCGTCGTGAGTGCGGCCAAGGTCGGCATCACCGAGTACTTCCAGCCCAACGAGGATCTCGAGGCGGCGCTCGAGGCGAAGGGCGACAAGGACGGGCTGGCGCTCGTGCGCCGCCCGGTCGAACTGGCCACCGTCACGTCGGTCGAGCAGGAGGCGCCGCGCGGGCTCGGCGACGCCGTCTCCTACGGCGAGCAGTTCGCCGCCGGCGAGCCGATCGCGGTGCTCCTCCCCGACGACCTGGTGGACGAGCGGGACGACCTGCTCGGCGCGATGCTCGACGTCTACGACAAGCACGGCGGCGTCGTCGTGGCCCTGCTGGACGTCGGCCGCGAAGAGATCAGCAAGTACGGCAGCGTCGTGCCGGCCGAGGGTGCCGACCTGTCCGCGGACCTCGTCCCCATCGTCGACATGGTGGAGAAGCCCAAACCGGAGGACGCGCCGAGCACGCTGGCCATCATCGGCCGCTACGTGCTGCCGCCGGAGATCTTCGACGCGCTGCGCACGACCGAGCCGGGCAGCGGCGGCGAAATCCAGCTGACCGACGCGATGAAGCAGCTGTGCCATTCCGGAACCCCGGTGCACGGGGTGGTCTTCCGCGGCCGCCGCTACGACACCGGCGATCGCCTCGACTACGTCAAGGCCGTGGTGCAGTTCGCCGTCCGACACCCTGACATCGGAGACGACTTCCGTGCATGGTTGGGGGAGTATGTCGCGGAGTAGTGCCACCCGAGGGGACACGGTCAGTGACCGATGAGGAACGCCTCCGGACGGTCGACGAGCATCTGTCGATCGTGCTGGACTCGATCGGCACGATCGACCCCATCGAGCTGACGCTGCTGGACGCGCAGGGGCTGCTGCTCGCGGAGAACATCACCGCCGACTTTCCGCTGCCGGGCTTCGACAACTCGGCGATGGACGGGTACGCGGTGCGCGCGATCGACACGCGGGAGGCCTCCGCGGAACACCCGCTGCCGCTGCAGGTGGTCGGTGACGTGGCGGCCGGCGCCAAGACCCGCTCGGGCATGGGTCCGGGGCTGGCGATGCGGATCATGACCGGGGCGCCCATCCCGGCCGGCGCGGACGCGGTGATTCCGCTGGAGGACACTGACCGCGGCATGGCCCGGGTGGCGCTCCTGCGGCCGGTACGCACCGGAGAGTGCATCCGCCGGGCGGGCGAGGACATCACCGCGGGCGATCCGGCGCTCGGCGCCGGGGCCGCGCTGGGTCCGCAACAGCTCGGCCTGCTCGCCGCGCTCGGGCGCGACCGGGTCGTCGTCCGGCCGCGGCCGCGGGTGATCATCCTGTCGACCGGCAGCGAGCTCATCGAGATCGGCAACCGGCCGGCGTTCGGCGAGGTCATCGACTCGAACTCGTACATGATCGCCGCCGCCGCGCGGGACGCCGGCGCCGACGCGCGCCGGATCGGGATCGTGGCCGACGACCACGCCAAACTGCTGGACGCGCTGGAGAACCAGTTGTTGCGCGCCGACGTGCTGGTGACCACCGGCGGGGTGAGCATGGGCGCGTTCGACGTGGTCAAGGAGGCGCTGTCCGAACTCGGCACCGTGGAGTTCACCCGGCTCGCGATGCAGCCGGGCAAACCGCAGGGCTTCGGCTACATCGGCGACAAGACGCCGATCTTCTGCCTGCCCGGCAACCCGGTGAGCAGCCTGGTGTCGTTCGAGGCGTTCGTCCGGCCGGCGATCCGCAAGCTGCTGGGCAAGCGGCAGCTCGAACGCTCGACGGTGCAGGCCGTCGCGCTGGAGGGCGCGAAGAGCCCGCGCGGCATCCGCCAGTACCGGCGTGGCGTGCTGCACCGCGAGGCGAGCGGGGGTTACGGCGTGTCCTTCGTCGGTGGCGCGGGCTCGCACCTGATCGCCTCGCTCGCGTTGTCGAACTGCCTGGTCGTCATCTCCGAGGAGACGACCGAGGTCGCCGCTGGCTCGCCCGTCACGGTCATGCCGCTGCTGCTCGCGAACCGGTAGCCGGGCCGTGGCCAAGGTTCCGGGTTGGCCGGCGACGCTGTCCGTGGGCCCGGTGCTACTGCGGCCGCCGCGGCTGCGCGACGCGCGCGCCTGGAGTGAGATCCGGTTGCGCAACGAGCGCTGGCTCGAGCAGTGGGAGCCCAGCTCGCCGCTCACCTGGGTCGAGCGCAACGGCGTCGGCGGGTGGCCGGGCCTGCACTCGGCGCTGCGGACCAGCGCACGCAAGGGCGCGATGCTGCCGTTCATGATCACCTACGGCGACCGGCTGGTCGGCCAGCTGAACATCTCCAACGTCGTCCACGGTGCGCTGCGCTCGTGCACCGTCGGTTACTGGGTGGACGGTGCGATGGCCGGCCGCGGCATCACCCCGACCTCCCTCGCCCTGGCGATCGACCACTGCTTCGGGGCGGTCGGGCTGCACCGGGTGGAGGTCGACATCCGGCCGGAGAACGCAGCCAGCCTGCGGGTGGTCGAGAAGCTGGGGCTGCGCCGGGAGGGTTTCTACGAGCGGTTCCTGGACATCGACGGGGCGTGGCGCGACCACCTCGCGTTCGCAGTCACCGTCGAGGAGCTCAACGGGCACAGCATGCTGTCGCGACTGTCCCGGCTGCCCCCGGAACCGAGCTGGCGCAGCGCCCGCGCCTGACTGCCGACCGTGTGCCCCAGCCACCCCGAGCTGTCCCCCCTTGTGGGGTCATAGCCCGTTGTCGGGCCGACAAGTCGGAGTGGTCGCGTACGCGGATCTCAACCTCAACTTAAGGTTCCTTGCCGACACGCCGTTGCAGGTACCGGATCCGGCCAGTCGACGTCATTAGCTTTGAGCACTGCTGTTACTGGTGTGACTGGAGGTGCGGGATGCTGTCGCCATTCATGACGGTGGTCGTCCTCACCGTCCTCTGGTTGATCGTCGTCGTGCCGATGGTGTTGCGCCGCAGTGACGAACGCCGGCGGGAGCGCTCGGTGGACGGATTCGGCCGCGCGATGCGCGCGCTGGGCCGCAAGCCGGTCACCGGCGAGCAGGCGCGTACCGAGGTCTTCGTCCCGCGCCAGCACCGCGCCAAGCTCGCGGCGCCTGATCGCCGCCCCGTGCCCGCCGCCCAGGAGGCGCTGATGTACCCGCCAGATCGCTCCGACCTGTCCGCCGCGCGCGCCCAGATGCTCGCCCGCCGCCGCCGCTCGCTGGGCATCCTGCTGGGCGGCAGCGTCGTGTTCGGCCTGCTCGCGCTGGTCGCGGGCGGTGCCATGTGGCTGCTGGCCGCACCGTTCCTGCTCGGCGCGACCGGCTACGTCCTGTTCCTGCGCAACCAGGCCCTGCGCGACCGGGCCCGTCGCGAGGTGCGGCAGAGCCGGGCGCACGCACGTCGTCCGGCCGGCTACGACGTCACCGAGGAGCTCGGTCGGTTCGAGCAGGCGCCGGAGTCGATCGTGCGCATCGACGACGACGACGTCGAGCTGATGAGCATGGACACCATCGACCTGACCGGTCTCTACTCCGAGGAACTCGAGCCGGCGGCGGTCGGTCAGCGACGCGCAAGCTGACCTGCTGCGGCTGATATTCTCGTCGGCGGCCCTGATTCAGGGCCATCCACCGGTCAGGGGCTGTGGCGCAGTCCGGTAGCGCACCTCGTTCGCATCGAGGGGGTCAGGGGTTCGAATCCCCTCAGCTCCACAATTTCGCCGCGCGCAAGTCTTGCCGCCCGAGACGGCGTTCCTCGTCGTCCACGCCCGAAGTACGGTGATCAACAGGGCGAAATGCGCCCCCTCACACGGCTTTCGCCCTGTTGATCAAGGCCGACAGAGCGGTGGTGAGCGGGCCGGCGTGATGGCATGTCGTGAACCCAGACACCCTCAGCTCCACATTTTCGGGGTCAGCTCATCAGCCCAGCTGCGCAGGAACGTCGCGCCGAACCGGATACTCGGTCGATGAGTGAGCTCACGAGGCGCGCCAGCGCGCACTTGGTCATGTCGGTAGCCGAGCCGGCGCGGCTCACCGTGCAGGTGGCCGCCGCCGGTGGCGCGCCGGCCACCATCGCGGAGACCGTCAGCGCCGCCGCCGGCGGCGGGCGACCGGTGAACCTCGACGAGTTGGTCATTCCCGGTCACGGCCGGGTGCACGCCTGCCGTGCCGACGCCGGGCGTCTCGAGATCAGCTACGACGCAGTCATCGTCGGGTCTTCCCCTCCTCCTGCGGTGACCGAGGCGCAGCGCATCGTGTACCGGCGGCCCAGCCGGTACGCCGAATCTGACCGGCTGGCGCCGATGGCTCAGGCGGAGTTCGCCGGCATCACCGACGCGCACGAACTGCTTGCGGCCGTCTCGTCGTGGGTGGGGTCCCGGCTCGCCTACGTCCCCGGGAGCAGCGGCCCCACCGAGGGCGCGGTCGACACGATGCTGAAGCGGCAGGGCGTGTGCCGCGACTACGCGCACCTGGTGATCGCGCTCCTTCGGGCCCTGGACGTTCCCGCCCGGCTTGCGGCCGTCTACGCCCCCGGGCTGGATCCGATGGACTTCCACGCCGTCGCCGAAGCGGCAGTCGGCGATACCTGGTACGTCGTCGATGCCACCCTGCTCGCGCCCCGATCGAGCCTGATTCTCATCGGGACCGGCCGCGATGCCGCCGACACGGCCTTCCTCTCGACCTACGGCGGGCAGGTCGACCTGCTCGACTCGCAGATAACCGCAACCATCGACGGGCCGCTGCCGGCCGACGACATCACCCAACTGGTCAGCATCCGCTGACCCTCACCACCCCCCGCGCCGGTCGCGACACGGCCGCCTGTCCGCTCTGAGTCAGTGGTCGACGTCGACGGTGATCTCGCGCTTGAGGATCTTGCCGGTCGGCCCCTTGGGCAGCGCGTCGACGATCTGCACATGCCGCGGGTACTTGTAGGCGGCGACCTTCGCCTTCACGTAGTCGCGCAGCTCCTCGGCCGTCGCCGTCGCGCCCGGCTTGAGCGCCACGACCGCCGCGACCTCCTCGCCGAGTTCTGGGTGTGGCGTGCCGATGACGGCGGCCTCGGCGACGGCGTCGTGCTCGTAGAGCACCTCTTCGATCTCGCGGGGGTAGATGTTGTACCCGCCGCGGATGATCATGTCCTTCTTGCGGTCGACGATGAAGTAGAAGCCGTCCTCGTCCTGGCGGGCCATGTCGCCGGTGAAGAACCAGCCGTCGCGGATCGCGTTCGCCGTCTCCTCGGGTTTGTCCCAGTAGCCCTTCATCACGTTGTGGCCGCGGATCGCGATCTCACCGACCGCGCCCGGCTCCACGTCCGCGCCGAGATCGTCGACCAGGCGGAACTCGACGCCACTGACCGGAATGCCGATCGAACCGGCCCGGCGCTTGTCCGGCAGGTTGAACGACGCGGCCGGCGAGGTCTCCGACAGCCCGTAACCCTCGAGCACGACGCAGCCGAATGCCTTCTCGAACGCGGTCATGACCTCGACCGGCATCGCCGCTCCGCCGCTGACGCACACGCGCAGCGCCGACAGGTCGTAGTCGTCCCGGTCCGGGTGGTTGACGAGCGCGACGTACATCGTCGGCACGCCCTGAAAGACCGTCACACCATCCCGGACGAGGACGTCCAGGGCGGCCTTCGCGTCGAATCGGGGCAGCAGGGTCAGTGTCGCGCCGACAGCGACCGCGGCATTGAGCCCGCAGGTCTGGCCGAACACGTGGAACAGCGGCAGGCCGCCGAACACCACGTCGTCCGCGGACACCCCGATGAGGTCTCCCACGGCGATCTCGACGTTGCGGAGCAGATTGCGGTGGGTGAGCTGGGCACCCTTGGGCTGCCCGGTCGTGCCCGAGGTGTAGAGGATGACCGCGGTGTCCTCGTCGTCGCGGTCGACGACTCCGGGCACCGCCTGCGCGGAACCGACCACGTTGACGAACCCGACCGGGTCGACCACCACGACCTCGGCACCGGCCAGCTTGGCGCCCGCCTCGGCCTCGTCGGCGAACGCCTGCCACGCGAAGATCAGTTTCGCGCCGGAGTTACCCAGGTAGTAGGCGACCTCGCGTTCCTTCAGCAGCGGGTTCATCGGCACGACGACGCTCCCCGCCCGCAGGACGCCGTAGTACAGCAGCGCGAAGTGCGGCACGTTCGGCAGCATGATCCCGACCCGGTCGCCGGGGCGCACACCGTGCTCGGCGAGCAACCCGGCGACGTGCTGCGTAGCGCCGTCCAACAGAGCGTAGGTGAGTGTCGCGTCGTCGAGCCGGACCGCGATGTTGTCC
>JAVHVB010000109.1:0-3454 GCA_032160775.1 Pseudonocardiales bacterium
ACCGGCCCACCGACCGCAGTGCCCGGTAGGTCTGGCCGACGGTGGCCGCCGGCTGGTGCGCGATCTGGTCCGGGAGCTCACGGCGCATTGCCGCGGGGTCACCGCCGATGACGGTGACCCGCCAGCCGCGGCGGCTGAGCTCGGCCGCCGCGTCCGCGATGTATCGCTCGACGCCGGCGAACCCGTCCGAGCGCACGACGTGCACGACGTGTCGGTCGTTCACCCGTGCCGCCGCAGCGACGGGTCGAGGGCGTGTGGGCCGCGCAGATAGATCCCGAATGTCTGCCGGTTGACCGCCCGATTCGCCGGGTGGCCAAGGACGGAGCGACGGGCGGCCGCGACGAGCGCGCCGGCTCGCAGCAGTTGCCAGCCGAGCGCGCCGTACCAGCGGCGCGCGAATTTCTCGCCGCTGGCGTGGAACAGCGCGTTGCGCACCGAACCGTCGCTGCTGCTCGCCGCGCCGACATGTCTGACCGTCACGTCCGGCACGACGGCGACCGTCCAACCCGCACGTTGGGCCCGTAACTGCCAGTCGGCCTCCTCGGCGTAGAGGAAGTAGCGCTCGTCGAGACGCCCTAGTTCTGCGAGCGCGGCGCCGTTGAGCAGCAGTGCGGCGCCGACGACGAACTGCCGGCCGCGCCACAGCCGCGACAGGCCGAGTGCGTCGAGCCACACGTTGGCCGGCGTCGGGATGGGCCACGACGCGCGCTGCGGCGTGCCGTCGAAGCCCGCAAGCTTCGGGCCTACCGCCGCGACCCGGCCGTTGCCGCGATGCAGGGCGTCCTGCAGCCGCGCCACATCGCTCGCGCCCAGCCGAGCGTCCGGGTTGAGCAGCAGCACGTCGCGCCGGCCGTCCCAGGCTGCGTCCAGGGCGAGGTTCACCGCGGCGGCGAAGCCGACGTTGCCGCCCGACGACAGGTACCGCGCGCCCGCCGCGGCGACGAGATCCTGCGTGGCCGATGCCGGACTGTTGTCGACGACCACGACTGGTTCGGCCGGCCCCAGCTCGGCAAGGCAGCCGGCCAGGTGTTCATCGGACTTGTAAGCCACTACGACCACCATCGGCGCGCGCCGGGCCGGGGTCGTCACCTAGGTAGGGTAATGCCGGTGAAGCTGGCCCTCGTCTTCTCCGGGGTGCACAAGCGCGGGGGCGTCGAGCGGTCGATCTGGGAAGCGGCGCGGCACTGGCGCCACCAGCACGACGTCACCATCGTTGCCGCCGACGTCGATCCGACCGACCTGGACGGCGTCGCCATCCGTCAGGTGCCGGCGGCTGACGGGTCAGGCCCCTACCGATTCGGCAAGGCAGCGCGCCGGCTGTACCGGCTGGACGAATTCGACCACGTCATCAGCTTCGGCGTGCAACCCGTGCCGGCCACGATCGCGTGGGTGGGCAGTGTGCATCTCGCCTGGCTCGAGGCCAGCCGGCGCTTCCCGGGCCAGTCGAAGCTGCGGCACCCGATGCTGCGCTACCTGCTTCGCCGCCACCTCGAACGGCTGTACCTCGAACGGCAGTACTTCCGCGCACCGGGCCGCGCCCTCGTCGTCACCGTCGCCGACGCAGTGGGCGCCGACCTGACCCGGCTCTACGGCGTGGATCCCGGATTGCTGGCCACGATCAACAACGGCTTCGACCCGGCCGAGTTCGACCCGTCCCGGCGCGAGCGCGAATTCGCCGACGCGCGCGCGGAGTGGGGATTGCCGGCGGACGCCGTCGTGCTGTGCATGATCGCGAACGAACTGCCGCGCAAGGGATACGACCTCGCGTTGCGCGCGATCGCCGCGGCCGGCGATCCCCGGCTGCACCTCGTGCTGGCCGGAACGGCCGATCCAGCCCGATACCGCGCTCTTGTCGCCGAACTCGGCCTGACCGGCCGGACGCACTACCTCGGCCAGCAGGCCGACGTGGGCCGCGTGCACGCCGCAAGCGACGCGTTCATCCTGCCGACGAAGTACGAGGCGTTCTGCATGGCCATCGTCGAAGCGCTGGCGAGCGGCCTGCCGGTGCTCACGACGTCGGTGCCGGGCGCGGGTGATCTCGTCCAGCCGGACGTCAACGGCCTGCTGCTCGACGATCCTGAGGATGTCGACGCGCTGACCGTGCTCGTTCGCCGGATCGCGGACGACGACGTCCGCGCCGGGCTCGCGGCAGCTGCGCGGCCGAGCGTCGATCAACTGACCTGGGCAAAGCTGTTCGACCGGGCCATCACACTGTTCCCGGAGCCGTCCTCGATCAGGCGGTGAGCTCTTCCGGGCTGAGCTCGGCCGAGTCGATCCGGTCCAGCCGGATGCGGCTGAGCCTGGCCGGCGCCGGCATCGGAACGACGTAGGTCGGGTCGAGCACCTCGCTCACGACGTCCTGGATCCGCCGGGCGAAAGCCGTCGGTGAGTAACGCTCGCCGCTCTGTCGCAGTGCGTCGCGGTCCCAGGTGCGAGCTCGAAGTGCGCGAATGCCGCCGGCGATCTGCTCCGGCGTGCTGTCCTCGACGAACACCCCGGTGACGTTCTCGACCATCGAGTCGAGGTAG
Organism: Pseudonocardiales bacterium; assembly: GCA_032160775.1. Lineage (GTDB taxonomy): Bacteria > Actinomycetota > Actinomycetes > Mycobacteriales > Jatrophihabitantaceae > Jatrophihabitans. The sequence goes on from JAVHVB010000109.1 coordinate 2,529, forward strand.
CCGCCGTTGCGCAGCACGACGGCGGGAACCCCGAAGCTCTGCGCTTCCACCGGCGTCAGACCGAAGTCTTCGGAGGCGACCGCGACCAGACCCGCCGCGTTCGCGTAGAGCCAGCGCATCTGCGCGTCGGACAGCCCGGACAGGTGGGTCACGCCGGGCTCATCGCGGCGCGGCCCGGCGCCACCGACCACGACAAGCCGCTCGCCGGGCATCTTCGACACGGCTTCGCAGATCGTTTCGGTGTGCTTGTAGGCGCGCGGCCGGCTGATGGTGAGCAGGTAGCCGGGCTCGACGCCGAACAACGGGGTGCGCGGGCCGTCCGGCGACAGGCCGCGGGCGGGCGGCAGCACGACCGGGTCGATGCCGTACGTCGAGCGCACCCGCTGGGCCACCGCACCCGAGTTGACCAGGTAGGCCGCGGCGCCGCGCGCGGCGACACCGTCGGAGTGCCGCAGGTTCGCGGTCCGCTGGATGAACCGGGTGCGCATCCAGGCCGGCATGGTCGGGAAGTACTCGCGCGGCTGGTAGAGCCAGCGCGCCGGGTTGTGGCAATAGACGACCTTCGGCGCATCGGTCGAGACCCGGTGCGCCCAGCCGCTGCTCGACGCGATGACCACGTCGGCGTCGGTGATCGTGTGGCGCTCGAAGGCGCGGGCGAGGAACGGGAACGACCGGCGCGGATCGCGCCGCAGCGGGCCGACCTTGTCAATCCACAGCGTCTCGATGTCGTACTTCTGGAACTCGGGGTACGTGCCCTCCGGATACCAGCAGGACGTGACGAGTCGGGCCCCCGGAAACGCGCGCAGGAGGTCGAGCGCGACGCGTTCCGCGCCGCCGCGCTGAGTCAGATAGTCGTGTGCGATCACGACTCGGTGCCCCCCGAGCATTTAGCGACGATCTCATACGCACATCGCCGGTACAACTGG
>JAVHVB010000110.1:0-4600 GCA_032160775.1 Pseudonocardiales bacterium
CGCTCGGTGGTGTAGAGGAGCACTGGGAAGCCGAACACGAGCACGACGTACCACATGGGGTGCCTCCTGTGTGCCGATGATCCGCCGCGGGAGCGATTCAAGCAAGCCTCCGGCGGAGGGCTCGGTAGAATGAACTATCTCGCCGCTGTCATGTGCTGCCTCTGGGTATGCCGGGTCCCTCTCAAGTTCGCCGATAATGTACATTATGTCAACTCGGCGAGAGAAAAGAGGAGGGACCATGTCCCCTCTTCTTCAACATACAGCGCGTCGGGGGGCTTGCGGCAAGGCCCGGGTGATGGCGAAGAATCGCGCGCCGTGACCCCTATGACCGCCAGCGCATTCCGGCTTCCCGCTGGTTCCCCGAAAGCCGACCCGGCACTGATCGCCGGCGACGACACGCAGTTCAGCGCGATCGCCGACAGCCTCGAGCAGACGATCCGCGACCTCGCCGATCGACTCGCGGCCGAGCGTGCGGCACCGGGCGGGATCGGCCAGCAGGCCATGGACCGCGACCTCGCGGTCCATCGGCTGGCTGCTCGGCTGCGCACGCTACGCCGCTACGGCCTGGACCTGTGCCTCGGCCGGATGGTTGCCGCCGACGACCCCGAGCCGGTCTACGTCGGACGGCTCGGGCTGGGCGACAGCAACGGCCGGCGGCTGCTGATCGACTGGCGCTCCCCTGCGGCCGAGCCGTTCTTCGCCGCCACGCACGCGAGCCCGATGGGGCTGGTGAGCCGCCGCAGGTACCGGTGGACCAACGGCTGGGTGAGTGACTTCTGGGACGAGGTGTTCACCCCGGACGGGCTGGCCGGGCACGCCGCCCTCGACGACCAGTCCGCCTTCATTGCCAGCCTGGGCTCGGACCGGTCGCCCCGGATGCGCGATGTTCTCGGCACCATCCAGGCCGACCAGGACGCGATCATCCGCGCCGGCTCTCGCGGCACGCTGGTCGTCGACGGTGGCCCCGGCACCGGCAAGACCGTCGTCGCGCTGCACCGTGCGGCGTACCTGCTTTACGCCGACCCGCGCCTCGGGCACCGCCGCGGAGGCGTGCTGTTCGTCGGCCCGCACCAGCCCTACCTGGACTACGTCGCCGACGTCCTCCCCAGCCTCGGCGAGGAAGGCGTGCAGACCTGCACGCTGCGTGATCTTGTCTCCGAGGGAGCGACCGCGCAGGCGGAGGTCGACCCTGATGTCGCCCGGCTGAAGTCGTCCGCGAAGCTGGTGACGGCGATCGAGGCGGCCGTCCAGATCTATGAGGAGCCACCCACCGAGGGGATGCGGGTCAAGACTCACTGGTCCCAGATCTGGCTGAGCGCCGATGATTGGGCCGAGGCGTTCTCGGCAGCCGAACCCGGTACTCCGCACAACGAGGCGCGCAACCTGGTCCGGCAGGAACTGCTGGCGATCCTGATCGACAAGAACGACAGCAACGTCCCGGCTGACCTGCTCCGCAAGTCGCTGCTGCAGAACAGAGAACTGCTCACCACCCTCAACCGCGCGTGGCCGCTGGTCGAGGCGGCCGACCTGGTCGGAGATCTGTGGTCGGTACCTGCCTACCTGCGCAAGTGCGCTCCATGGCTGAGCCCTGAAGACGTTCGGACGCTGCAGCGCGACGGCGCCCAAGCGTGGACGGTCTCCGACCTGCCGCTTCTGGATGCGGCGCGGCAGCGGCTCGGCGACCCGGAGACTGCGCACCGCCAGCGTCGCCATGATGCCGCAGTCGCCGCCGATCGCGAGCGGATGGCCCTGGTCGTCGACGACCTGATCGAGGCCGACCAGGAGGACGACAGCGAGGGCCTCGTCATGAGTCTGCGCCATCAGGATCTCCGGGACGCCCTCGTCGACGAGGCCGCGCTGCCGAGCGCCACTGCCCCGTCCAGCAACAGCCAGGACACGCTCGCCGGTCCGTTTGCGCACGTCATCGTGGACGAGGCGCAGGAGCTGACCGACGCCGAGTGGCAGATGCTGATCCAGCGGTGCCCGTCGCGCAGTTTCACCGTCGTCGGCGACCGTGCCCAGGCCCGACGCGGGTTCGCCGAGTCGTGGCAGGAGCGGCTCGACCGGATCGGCCTGGACCGGATCACCCTGGCATCGCTGCGCATCAACTACCGGACACCGGAAGAAGTGATGGCCGCCGCCGAGCCGGTCATCCGGTCGGTGCTCCCCGACGCCAACGTGCCGACCTCCGTCCGCAGCACCGGCCGGCCGGTCCGTTACGGGGCCGTCCCGGAGCTGGACTCCGTCGTCGACCAGTGGCTCGCCGCACACCCCGGCGGCATCGGTTGCGTCATCGGCGACCCGAGCTTCCGGGCGAGGTCACGGGTGCGGTCGCTGACTCCAGAGCTGGCGAAGGGACTCGAATTCGATCTGGTCGTCCTGGTCGATCCGCAGCGTTTCGGCGACGGTGTCCAGGGTGCTGTCGACCGCTATGTCGCCATGACGCGGGCGACCCAGGAGCTCGTCGTGCTCACGAGTCGCTGACCGCGGATTACGATCCGTTCAGTTTCCCGGGAGGATCGGTGAGTTCGGCGGCGGACGTAAGTGGCTGCGCTGCGTGCGGGCAGGAGAATCCGCCCGCCGCTCGGTTCTGCCTCGGGTGCGGCGCGCCGTTGACCCTCGCGGCTCCGCAACCGGACGAACGACGCATTGTCACGGTCATCTTCGTGGACCTCGTCGGCTTCACCGCGCGGGCCGAGCACCTGGATCCCGAGGACGTCCGCGCCCTTCTCGTGCCGTACCACGATCGCGTGCGCCGCGAGATCGAGTCGTTCGGCGGAGTCGTGGAGAAGTTCATCGGCGACGCCGTGATGGGGCTGTTCGGCGCCCCGGTGGCGCATGGTGACGACGCCGAGCGCGCGGTGCGCGCCGCGCTGGCCATCCGGGACATCGCCGGCGAGCTCGGCGACGGCGGCCTGGACATCCGCATCGCGGTGAACACGGGTGAGGCGGTCGTGTCCTTGGGCGCGCAACCGGGACGCGGCGAGGCGATGGTGGCCGGCGATGTCGTGAACACGGCCGCGCGGCTGCAGACGGGTGCGCCGGTGAACGGCGTGCTCGTCGGCGAGCAGACCTATCGGGCGACCAAGGAGTGCATCCGGTACGCGGCGACCGAGCCGCTCGTGGTGAAGGGCAAGGAGCAGCCGGTGCCCGCCTGGCTGGCCGAGAAGGCGACCACCGCGGTGGGCATGCGGCGGATCGCCCGGTTCGGGATCGTCGGCCGGGACTTCGAACTCGCGATCATGCACGCGCTGTGGGAGCGCGCGCGAGCCGCGCGGCTGCCGAACCTGGTGTCGATCATCGGCTCGGCCGGCGTCGGGAAGTCGACCTTCGCGGCGGAGTTCGGTCGGATCGCCACCCAGCGCGGCGCGCAGGTGATCACCGGGCGCTCGCTCCCCTACCGGGAGAGCGGCACATACGGCGCGCTCGCCGGGCAGCTCATGCGGCTGGGTGGCGTGTTCGAGAGCGACGCGCCGGGGGTGGCCGTCACCAAGCTGGCCGCCAGCGCGGCAGAACTCGTCGGTAGCGACGCGGACGCACGCGCGGTGGCCGGCAATCTCGGGACCATCGTCGGCATAAGCGCCGACGGCACGGCGGCCGATCGCGAGGGGCTGTTCTACTCGGTCCGCGAGTACCTGGAAGGCGCCGCGCGGGCGCAGCCCACCATCCTGGTCTTCGAGGACATCCATTGGGCCGATCCCAACCTGCTCGACCTGGTGCTCGCGCTGGCCGGCCTGCTGGGCCGGGTGCCGCTCCTGATGCTCACCCTCGCCCGGCCCGAGTTGCTCGACGTCCGGCCGGACTGGGGAACGAGCGCGCCGGAGTTCCTCACGTTGACCCTCGGCCCGCTCACCGACGAGCACGCCCGCGAGCTTGCGGTCCGGCGACTCGGCGACGGCGAGCACGCCGAGGCGGTGCTGGAGATCGCGGAGGGCAATCCGCTGTTCATCGAGCAGCTCGCCGCAGGGATCGGCGAAACCGCGCCGGGCCGATTGCCGACCAGCATCCGGGAGATCGTGGCCGCCCGGCTCGACTCATTGCCCGCACCGGAACGCGCACTGCTACTGGACGCTGCTGTCGTCGGCAAAGTCTTCTGGCTCGACGCCCTCGCCGCGTTGCGCGGGTCGGACGACCGCGCCGAACTGACGCGCATCGTCGACCAGCTCGAGCGGCGCGACCTGGTCCGCCGCGAGAGCGGCTCGATGTTCGAAGGCACGCCGCAGTTCGGCTTCACCCATGCGCTGATCCGTGAGGTCGCGTACGACTTGCTGCCCCGTGCCGAGCGTGCGCGCCGGCACGGGATCGTCGCGGAGTTCTTCGGCCGGACGACGGGTGGATCCGGCGAGGCAATCGGGGCGATGGCGCGGCACTGGGCGGCGGCCGGCGACCACGCACGCGCCGTGCCGCAGCTGCTGCGCGCGGCGGACCTGGCCGAGCGGGGTTGGGCGAAGGACCACGCCGCATTCCTCTACCGCGAAGCGCTCGCGCTCGTCCCGGCGGACGACGTGGAGCAGCGACGATCGATCCGGCGCCGGCTGGCGATCGCCAGCCAGGCGTCAATGCACGCGCCAGAGGTCAGACGGCGGGGAAATCCGCAGGG
>JAVHVB010000111.1:0-2774 GCA_032160775.1 Pseudonocardiales bacterium
GCACCAGCGGCGTTCGGACTCAACTTCGCCGGTTCGCCGGTGGATCCGTCCTACGTTCCCGACGCGGTCGTGGTCAATCAGGGGACGAACGACGGCGCCGTCCCGTCGGCCCAGTTCGAGAGCGCCTATGCGGCCTACCTTCAGCAGATCCGGACGGCCTGGCCGCACGCCGTGATCTTCGCGCTGCGTCCGTTCAACGGGGCACACGCAGGTGACATCAGTACGGCGGTGTCGAGCCTGGCTGACCAGCGGGTGGTCTACGTCGACACCTCGAACTGGTTGGTCGCGGACGAATTCACCGACGGTCTACACCCCACCGCGGCCGGACATCTGGATGTCGCCGCGCGGTTGATCAAGGTCATCACGGCGCAGACGGGATGGCGGGCGGCGCGGACGCCGACCACCTCGACCACGCTGCTCGGTCTCGGTTCAGCGCCCGGTTTCGAGAGCGGCAGCCAGGTCGGGTGGCAGGCCGGTTCGCACGTCAGCTCCGTCGACGTGAGTGGCACACCGCCGGTCTCGGGCACCGCCGCGTACGACGGGGGATACGCGCTGGGCGCTGCCTCCACCGTGGCGCCTCTCGACGAGTGGCGGACGATCACGTTCCGGCCCCGTCAGCCCGTGCGGCTGCCATCGTCGACGCGCGACGTGTTCGCCTATATCGCGGTGGCGGCGGGCGCCCCGTCGTTCTTCGATGCCCGTTTGACTGTCCGCAGCGGGGTGCACACTCAGACCGTCACGACCGAGAACATCCCCAACCTGGGCGGGTTCTTGCCGTGGGACCGGATTCATCTGAACCTGGCCTCTTCGGGCCGACCAGTCGACGAGATCTCGATCAGCGTGCGCGGCGAAGGCACATCGACCGCCGGGTCCCTCTCCTTCCAGGTCGACGACGTCGGCGTCACCGATCATCTCGACGGCTGATCAGGTCAGCAATTGCGCCGCGGTCGCTCGCCGTGACGCCGGCGCAGGCCGTCCTTCGCTCCGAAAGCTGGATGCTCGATGACTCGACGCGTATTCGCCCTCGCCGCCGCCGCTCTGGCTGCGACCGGACTTCTGACGACGAGCGGTTCCCACGCCGCTGATGCCGGGGCGAACGACTCGTGCCCATGGGTGAACTCCACGGCCACTGCGCAGGTCCGCGCGGCGCAGGTACTCGCTCAGATGACGACGGATGAGAAGCTGTCGATGACGCACGGGACCCAGCTGCCCGGCTACGACGGCGTCGTCGCGCCGATCGCCAGGCTGTGCATTCCCGCGCTGAACCTGCAGGACGGCGGCGCAGGTGTCGTCATGGGCGGCACCACCGCGATGCCCGCGCCGATCGCGGCGGCGGCGACGTTCGACCCGTCGATCGAGCGCACCTACGGCACGGTGGTCGGCAACGAGGCGCACACCAAGGGTGTCAGCGTCAACCTCGGACCGAACGTGAACCTCGAGCGGGATCCTCGAGGCGGACGGGTGTTCGAGGGCGCAGGGGAGGACCCGTACCTCGCCGGGGCGATGGCGACGAACTACGTGCAGGGCGTGCAGTCGCAGGGCGTGATGGCCGACATCAAGCATTTCGTCGCCAACGACACTGAGCAGAACCGCAACAACGGCGATGCGATCGTCGACGAACGCACCCTGAACGAGATGTACTACCCGGCCTTCAAACAGGCCGTCCAACAGGGACACGCCGCCTCGATCATGGCTGCGACGAGCCTGCTCAACGGTGTGCACGACAACGAGAACTCCTACCTGCTCAAGCAGACCGCCAAGCAGGACTGGGGATTCGACGGATTCGTCGTCACCGACTGGGACGGCGCCCGCAGCACTGTCCAGGCCGCGAACGCCGAGCTCGACCTGACGATGCCGACGCCGGGGAACTTCGGCCAACCACTGGCCGACGCGGTCCGCGCCGGCCAGGTCAGCATGGCTGTCCTCAACGACAAGGTCGTCCGGCTGCTGACCGAGGAGTTCACCTACGGCCTGTTCGACCACCCGGCCGGGTCGCCGGGCGCAGTCGCCACCACGCCGGCCCACGTGCAGACGGCGCAGGACATCGCGGCGGCGGGCACGGTGTTGATGAAGAACGACGGCTCCCTGCTGCCCCTCGACCCGAACAACACCCCGTCGGTTGCCGTCATCGGTGAAGCGGCCAAGGCGGCTCCGATCACCGGGGGCGGTGGCAGCTCACACGTCCCGGCCGACACCGGATCGGTGGTCAGCATTGTCGACGGCATCACCAAGCGGCTCGGCAGCGCCGGCCGCGTCGACTACATCAACGGCTGGAACGCCAGCGCGTTCGCCTCCGGCGGCGGTGCCCCGGCCTCGATGCTGGACAACGACCCGAACACCCGCTGGAGCAGCGGGACCCCGATGGCTCCCGACCAGAACCAGTACGTGACCGTCGACATGGGCGGCCCGCAGAAGATCGACCAGATCACGATGGACTCCGGGGCCAGCACCGGTGACTACGCCCGCGGGTACCAGGTCTACCTCTCGACCGATGGCACCACGTGGGGCGGTCCGGTCGCCATCGGGACGGGCACCGCGTCGCCGAGCGTGGTCGACTTTCCCGAGCAGACAGCGCGCTACGTCAAGGTTGTCCAGACCGGGACGTCCTCGAGCTGGTGGTCGATCGCCGAGTTCACCGCCGCCGACAAGAACGCGTCCGGTACTGAAGTGACGCTGCCCCGAACCGGCGGGGTGCACGTTCCGGCCGTCAACGACACGTTGCCGACGGTGCCGGGCGCGCAGTTCACCACCTCCGCAGGCACCCCGGGGCTGAC
>JAVHVB010000112.1:0-5368 GCA_032160775.1 Pseudonocardiales bacterium
CTCCGGCGACGTCTCGCGCCGGTCCCGGCGGCGACGCGTCCGTTGGGCAAGCGCGGTGCTCACCCTGGCGATCATCGCCGGCGCGGCGCTCTGGTGGTGGCATCGCCTGGGTGGTCTCGCCGTCGAATCGGCGACGGTCAGCAGCACGCCGGCCGTGGCCGGATGTGCTGCAACGGTCGACGTCGCCGCCGACGTCACCACCAACGGCCGGCGCGGCGTCCTGCACTACCGCTGGCTGCGCAACGACGGGCAGACGACCGGCGAACTGTCGCAAACAGTTGCCGGCGGCCAGCACTCGGTCACCCTGCACCTGGCGTGGACGTTCGCCGGACACGGCGACTTCGCCGCCGTTGCCACCCTCGAGGTGGTCTCTCCGGGCCGGACGAGCGCGGAGGGCCGATTCCGCTATCGATGCGCCTGATGCCGCAGACTGTTCGGCATGCTGGTGCTGTCTCGTGCCGATGTAGCAGCGCTGCTCGATCTCGACCGGCTCGTCGACGCGGTCGCCGCCGCGATGGACGACTTCAGCCACGGCCGCGCCTCGATGCCGGCCCGGGTCGCTGCCCAGGTCGAGAGCCGGCAGGCGATGCTCGCGGCGATGCCCGCGTTCCTCCCCTCGGTGGGCGCGCTGACCACGAAACTCGTCAGCCTGTTCCCGCAGAACACCGCCGTGCCAACCCATCAGGCCGTCATCGTCTGTTTCGACCCGGACACCGGTGCTCCGCTCGCGTTGATGGACGGCACGCACATCACCGCCACCCGCACCGCGGCCGGCTCGGCGCTCGCCACCCGGCTGCTCGCCCGGCCCGACGCGCGTGTCGTGTCGATCATCGGCACGGGTGTGCAGGCGCGCAGCCACGCTGTGGCGCTGAGCCGGTTGCCGGGCATCGAGCTGATCCAGGTCGCCGGGCGTGACCCGGTCAAGGTGGCCGCCCTCGCCGACGAACTGCACGGCGCGGGTATCGACGCGTCGGGCGTGGCCTCCGTCGAGGACGCCGTGCGCACCGCCGACATCGTGTGCACCGTGACGCACGCGGCCGAACCGGTGTTCCGGCGGGGCTGGCTGAAGCCGGGCACGCACATCAACTCGGTCGGCTACAACACCTCCGGCGCGGGCGAGCTCGACGTCGAGACGGTCCGCGACGCGCTGCTCGTCGTGGAATCGCGTGCCGCGGCCCTGGCTCCGCCACCGTCCGGCCCGGTCGAGCTGCACAACGCGATCAAGGTCGGCGCGATCACCGCCGACCACGTCCATGCCGAGATCGGTGAACTGGTCGCCGGCGATCGACCCGGCCGGACCGACGATGCGCAGCTGACGCTCTACAAGTCGGTCGGCACCGCCGTGCAGGACGCTGCGGCCGCCGCGCTCGTCCTCGCCGGCGCCGAGGAGCAAGGCGTCGGGACTTTCGTCACTCTGTGACCGGTCCGGCGAGCTGATCCGTCGACTGCGTGACACCAATCGCGGCGAACCGCCCCGGGTTGACCTTGATTGTCCCGGCATGTCCGGGGAGTTTTCTTGCCACGTTGATCGATTGGCCGCGCGACTCTCCGCCACTCGACGTCTACTACAGGCACCGCGCAGGGGGGCCCTTGCATACCGGGGTTGGATCATGCGCAAGTCACGGGGTTCCCATTTCCGCACCCATTCGCCGAGCCGTCGGTCGCTCATTGCGGTCGCGGGCGTACTCGGCGCGTTGCTGCCGGTCGTGCTGTTCGCAGCCGCGCCGAGCGCGAACGCGGTGATCCCGAGCGGCATCGGTTTCACACAGGAGGGGTGTGACAACCCCGGTGGATTGGTGCTGCCCAACGGCTCCGGCGACTTCGTCTGTCCGACCGCCGACTACGGCACCGGCAACATGGGCAAGAACTGGAGCGAGCTCGACCTCGTTCCGCTGCGCGTCACGGTGAGCGCGAGCAACTCGGCCGCAGCGTCGTCGACGTTCTCGTTCGCGATCGCCGTCGACAACACCAGCGGCAGTAACGTCGGATACGACGTGCTCTCGGCAGCGACGCTCAACACCGCGCTGTCCGCCGCGTCCTGCTCGGCGGCCGTGTCCGGTAGCCAGGTCACCGCGAACGGCCAGCTGCTGCGACTGGTGACCGTGACCGTGTCAAAGGGCACGAACTGCGTCTACGACTACTACGCGCGGCTGGCGATCGGTGCGCACAACTACCCTGGCTCCTCGCTGCACGCGAACCTGGCCGACGACCTCACCGGAAGCACCTCGGGGATCGGCACGAAGGCCGTGTCGATCAACCCCAGGGAGGTCGCGCCGCAGTCGATCGACAAGGACATGTCGGCCACGCAGGACAGCGACCACATCTGGAACGTGACAAAGTCACCGACGCCGGCGTCGCTCAGCTTCACCAACACCTGTGACCCGAACGGCGCGCTGAGCCAGCCCGTCGCCATTCAGGTGAGCTGGACGAAGCAGGCGGCGTCGCCGAGCGGCGTGGTCACCGTGATCACCCACGTCTACGCGACCAACCCGTCGACCCGCACGGTGACGGTGAGCGTCAGCGACCAGATCTATTCCGGTCTCACTGCGATCGGCTCGGCGACGACCGCCGGGCCGACCGACATCCCGGCCAACACGGCGAACTTCCTGATGCTCACGCACACGACGACCGTGCCGGCTGGAACGGCGAACCTGAACGACATCGCAACCGCGACCTACACCGACAAGGTGACCGGTGTCGCGATCCCCGGCACGACGACTGCGACCGCCAGCGCGACGGTGCAATCGTCCGGCACCGTGCTCAACGCCGCGGCGACGATCAACGACGTCGAATCGATCACCGGCACCGGCCTGTCCTTCTCGGTGGACGGATTCACCGGCGCATCGGGGGCTTTCGACGCCGGCTACGTCGCCGGTACCCACACCACGGGACCGGTCAGCTGGACTTCGGCATCCCAGACCAGTTCCGGGTCGGTGACGTTGAACAAGACCGTCTATGCGAGTGCCGCGACAGTCGACAGCTCCGGCGGGCTGTCCGACACTGCGACGTTGACCGGCGTGGACGGCTTCACCACCGACGCGGATCTGACCGTCGACGTGGACACCGACGCGGCCACCAGCCTGACGGTGACGAAGGACTCGACCCTCGCGCTCGCAGCGCAGAAGATCTACACCTTCCACCTGTTCGACGACGCGACGGACGTGGCCACCGGCGACGTCACCACCGTCACCCTGCCGGCCGGCTCGACCGGTCCGGTGACCTCGGCGGCGATCACCGGGCTGAGCCCGACCGGCAGCTACTACGTCAAGGAGGACGCGAGCGCACCGTTCGGCGCGCAGACCTCCGGTGCCGTGACGTTCGCCCTCGTCTCAGGTGACGCGAGCACCTGCAGCGCCGACATCGAGGTGACCAACAGCGCCGACCCGGCGACGGCGCGGGTGCAGAAGACCACCGCGCCCTCCTCGAGCGGGAACTGGACGTTCACGCTCACCGGCCCGAACGGGCTGAGCGAGACGCTCAACAACGTGGTCGCCAACGCGGGCTACGCGAGCTTCGCCAGTGCCCTCGATGTCGACGGCGGCACCTACACGATCACCGAGACCCAGCAGACCGGCTACGACCTGACGGGCGTCGCCGGTGACATCGGTGGCGACTCGGTGCGGGTGAGCACGAGCACCGTGACCAAGACCTGCTCGTTCACGCTCGACCTGGCTGGAGACAGCGGCGACACCCTCTCCTGCACCTTCACGAACACCAAGCGCGGGACGATCATCGTCAAGAAGGTGACGAACCCGGCAGCATCTGCGGGCAGCTTCACCTTCACCGGTGATGCGGCCGGCTCGATCGCCGCCGGCGGCACGATCACCGTCAGCAACCTGGTGCCGGGCACCTACACGTCGAGCGAGTCCGACCCGACTCCGGCGTTCGACCTGACCGGCATCTCGTGCGACGACGGCGCCAGCACGACGCCGAGCACGACGGCCGGTAGCACGGCCACCTTCAAGCTCGATCCGGGCGAGACGATCACCTGCACGTTCACGAACACCAAGCGCGGGACGATCATCGTCAAGAAGGCGACCGTCCCGGTCGGTGCCGCGGGCAGCTTCGGCTTCACCGGTGACGCTTCGGGTTCGATCGGCGACGGCGGCACGATCACCGTGAACAACCTGGTGCCGGGCACCTACACGTCGGCCGAGACCGACCCGACTCCGACGTTCGACCTGACGGCCATCTCGTGCAACGACAGCGCCAGTGCGAACGTGAGCTCGGGAGTCGTCGGAACGCGCACGGCCACCTTCAAGCTCGATCCGGGCGAGACGGTCACTTGCACGTTCACCAATACCCGGCGGCCAGGGCACGTCCGGGTCGTGAAGACCGTCAGCGGGCACGGCTTGTCCGGGGGCCAGTCGTACACGTTCCAGCTGCGCTCCGGCGCAAGTGCCGGTGCAGCCGGGACGATTCTCGAGACGCTGACCGTGAATGCCGGCACCCTCAACGGCACGCTCAACTTCGCCACCAACCTGGTGGCGGGCACGACGTACCAGCTGTGCGAGCAGATGCAGGCGGGCTGGATGACCAGCCTCGGCCCGCCGATCTTCAGCGTCTACAACCCGAGCGGCGACAACTCGGTGGTCTGCACCGACTTCACCGTGACGGCCGGTCAGCTGAAGATCTTCAACATCGACAACACCCCGCCGCCCGGCGGGTTGGCACTCACGATCGGCTACTGGAAGAACTGGTCGTCGTGCAGCGGCGGCAAGCAGAAGCCGATCCTCGACCAGAAGCTGCTGGCCGCAGCCAACGCCGGCTCGCCGATCACGCTCGGGCTGCTGGTGCTGAACCCGACCACGCTCGGTGCCGCCACCGCGTGCAGGTACGCGGTCGCGATCCTCAGCAAGAGCACGATCACGCGGGGCACGAAGAAGGCGAGCGATCCGCTGTTCAACATGGCGGCGCAGTTGCTGGCGGCGGACCTGAACGTGGTCTCCGGGGCCGGCACGTGTGCAGCGTCGACGTCGGCGATCACTGCCGGTCACGCACTGCTCGCGAAGTACAACTTCGACGGCGACACCTATTCGCCGAAGCTGACGAACGCGGACGCGAACCTGGGCAACCAGCTCGGTGCCACGCTCGACAAGTACAACAACAACAAGCTCTGCTAGCGCCAGGAGTTCAGCAGGAACTCCGCTAGTCCGGGCACGTTCCGCGGGTCGGGTATCTGATTGTTCAGGTGCCCGGCCCGTTGGGCGATCGCGGTCGGCGTACCGAAGATCAGCCGGTAGTCGTCGGCGAGGATCTCGCGGATCTGCCACGAGTAGGCCGAACCGGTGCGGCTGTCGGTGGCGAGCGTGAGGCTGCCGTCGGCGGTCGTCCAGCGCGCGCTCAGGTAGCTCGTCCAGCTCGCCTG
>JAVHVB010000113.1:0-6813 GCA_032160775.1 Pseudonocardiales bacterium
CGAGCGGATCGGCGCCGGCCGGCAGCATCCGCTCGGGGTGCGAGGTGAGCAGCGCGCACTCGCCGGCCCAGGCGCCGCGCAGGCAGATCAGCCCGGGCCAGCCCGCGGCGCGCCGGACCAGTTCCTCGGCGGCCGGCCCCGGACCCAGCCCGACCCGGCGCACGTCGTACGGGCCGGCCGGGTCCGTCACGACGCTACGATCCGCGGCGTGCCCGATCTCGTGACCCCGCCGCCGGTGCAGATCAACGCACGGCGGATCGTCGCGATCGGGACGCTGCTGTGGTTCGTCGCGTTCGTTGCCCTGCTGCCCTTCTACGGCTGGCTCGGCGACCATCACCACAGGATCTGGTTATGGACGTGCCTCGCCGGGTGGATCCTCGGCATGCTCGGCTCGGCCATCATGATGCGCCATCGGCGCGCCGGCCGAACCGTCTGAGGCACGCTCGAGGGGCCTCAATCGGAGAGGATCTCGTCCCCGTCGTCGTAGACCATCGCGCTGGTCTCGGCCAGCTGCGCGGCCTGCACGCGGACCTGCGAGTGGGCGCCGCACCCGTACTCGACACTCACGACCTGGCCGTCGGTGTCGGTGATCTCGTTGCCGCACACGCCGAAGGCAACACGGAGCGCCCCGGCGAGCGGCAGGTAGAAGCCGCAGGTGCCGCAGTGCGCCGGTGCGTGCCGGGCCATCGGAGAGCGCGGACCCCGGTCACCGGTCTGCCAGCGATGCGCGGCGTCGAGACGACCCTCGCGGGACATCACCCGCTCCCGGCCGTGACCGAGCTCGAACGCGACGTCCTCGACCGCTGGGTCGTCCGACAGGACGTAGCCCGGCACCAGGCGCGGGTCGTCCTCGGCGGGCGGCGGGACGAGGTCGCCCGGCGCGAGGTCGCCGGGCCGGATGCGCTCGTCCCAGGGCACCCAGCTGGGCGCGAGCAGCGCGTCCGCACCGGGCAGCAGCACTACTTCGTCGACGGTGACCGAGCGGCTGCGCGATACGCGGGCGACGCTGACCGCCCAGTACCACCCGTGATAGCCGGGTACCGTCGCGGCGAACGCGTGCGTGGCGACTCGCTCGTCCTCGGCGCGCACGCCCAGGTGTTCACCGACCGAGTCCGCGTCGGTCGCCGCCAGGACGGCATCGCGGGCGAGGTCGATGGCTGCGGCGAGCGCAGCGTCGGGCGCGCGCCCCTGAACTGATTGCTGCGCGTCCGGAGTGGTCACGCGATCAATTGTCGCACCGCCACCTCCGTGCCGATGCGTCGCGGTGCGGCAGGATGGACAGGTGGCACGGAGCAGCGACGGGCAGCCGCGCAAGCGGTTCTCGAAGTCCGGCCACACGACGCACCCGCCTGCCGCCGCGGCGCGCCCGCCGGTGCCGCCACCGCCTCCGCCTCCACCACCACCGCCTCCACCGCCGTACCAGCCACCGGTGGACCCGCGCTACTACGACCAGCCGAGCTACCCGCCGCATGGTTACCCGCCGCATGGTTACCCGCCGCAGGGTTACCCGCCGCAGGGCTACCCGCCACCAGCACCCCCGCCACCGCCGGGCTACGGCTCGGCCACCTACCACCACACGCCGGCCGCCGGCACCGGCGTGACAGCCGAGCGCCCGGGCGCGACCACGGCGGGCGGCGCGGCGCTGCTTCTCGGCCGCGCCGCGATCACCGGCACGAACCGCGCGGCACGGGTCATCACCAAGAAGGTGATCACCGCCAGCAAGGCCGACGGCGCCGAGGAGTCCGGTCTCACCGCGCTGATCTGGAACCAGGTGCTCAGCTACGGCACCGACGCGATGATCACGGTCGCCCTGGCGAGCACGGTGTTCTTCGGCGCGAGCGCCAACGCACAGCGCGGCAACGTCCTGCTCTATCTGCTGGTCACGATGGCGCCGTTCGCCGTCGTCGCGCCAGTCATCGGCCCCGCGCTGGACCGGCTGCAGCACGGCCGGCGCTGGACGATGGCCGGCACCGCGGTGGGCCGCGCCATCCTCGCCATCATCATGGCCGCGCATCCCACCGAACTGCTCGTGCTCTACCCCTGCGCGCTCGGCTCCCTGGTCCTGTCGAAGGCCTACGGTGTCGTCCGCGCGTCGGCGGCGCCCCGGCTGGTGCCGCGCGGGCTGTCGCTGATCGAGGCCAACGCCCGGCTGACCGCGTTCGGCCTCGGCTCCACGCTCGTGCTCGGCGCGTTCGTCGGGGTCCTCATCAAGGTCACCGGCTCCTACAGCTTGGGCCTGTACGTCACCGCGGCCGGCTTCATCACCTGCGCGGTCTTCGCGTTCAAGCTGCCCAAACAGGTCGACTCGGCGGTCAGCGCGCCGCGCCACCCGCAGGAACCGGTGCGGCCGCGCCGGCAGGAGCCGGTGCCGCCCTTGAGCCGGCTGCAGACCTGGGCCAAGAAGGGCTTCGACCCGCACCTCGTCGTCGCGCTGCAGGGTGAGTCCGCGCTGCGCCTGCTGTCCGGGCTGCTGACCATCTACCTCGCGTTCTTCATCGAGTCGACCGAGCACGGGCTCAAGGGGGTCCTCGAGCTGGGCCTGATCATCGGCGCGGCCGGCGCCGGCAACTTTCTCGGCACCGCGATCGGCTCCCGGCTGAAGATGAGCAAGCCGGAGACGATCATCGTCATCTCGGTCGCGGTCTCCGGCGCGGTGTGCCTGCTGGTCACCCTCGCCTTCGGGCTCGCCTTCGCCACCGCCGGGATGCTGACCTGCGCCGTCGGCAACGCCCTGTCCAAGATCGCGCTCGACGCGCTGATCCAGCGCGACGTCGTCGAGACGCTGCGGTCCAGCGCGTTCGCCCGGTCCGAGACGTTCCTGCAGCTGGCGTGGGTAGTCGGCGCGACGCTCGGCGTGGCGCTGCCGAGCGGCCACGGGGACGGACCGATCGGATTCCTGGTGGCCGGGCTCATCGGCGTCATCATCGCGGTCGTCGTGTACCTGCGCAGCCGGCTCACGACCGACATCCGGCCCACGGAGGCGTGGCGGGAACGCCCGGGCCCGCCTCCGCAGCGCCGCCGCGACTGACGGGCGGCGGGCAAGTGGAGCTGTTGGTGGTGTGCGCGGTCGAGGCCGAGTGCGTGGCAGTGCGCGCGACGGGTGTCCGCGCCGACGTGATCGCCGGCGGGGTCGGTCCCGCGCAGGCAGCCGCCGCGACGACCCGGGCGCTGCTGGCCGGGCGATACGACCTGGTGCTCTGCGCGGGCATCGGCGGTGGGTTCGGTCCGCTCCGTCCCGGTGAGGTCGCGGTCGCCGCGGCGATCGTCTTCGCCGACCTCGGTGCCGAGACGGCGGAGGGGTTCGTGCCCCTCTCGGTCCTCGGCTTCGGCTCCGAGACCTATTCGGTCGAGCCTCAGCTCGCGGTCGAACTGGCCGACCGCACCGGCGGGCATCTCGGCACCGTCCTCACCGTGGCGACCGTGACCGGGACGCAGGCCACCGCGACCGCATTGGCGAGGCGGTTCCCGGACGCGGTCGCCGAGGGCATGGAGGGCGCCGGCGTCGCGGCCGCCGCCGCGCTGCACGGTGTCCCGGCCGCCGAGGTACGCGCGATCAGCAACGCCGTCGGCCCGCGAGATCGGGACGCCTGGGACATTCCGGCGGCGCTCGAGTCGCTCGGCCGGGCCGTCGCGGCGGTGCGAGCATGACCGGCCCGCTGCGGACGGCGTACTCGCCGTGCCCGAATGACACCTTCGTCTTCCACGCCTGGGCGCACGGGCTGATCCCGGACGCGCCGCGGGTCGCGGTGACGTTCGCCGACATCGACATCACCAACACCGCAGCCGAGCGCGGCGAGTACGACCTCGCGAAGGTGTCGTATGCGGCGCTGCCATGGCTGCTGGACCAGTACGCGTTGCTGCCGAGCGGCGGTGCGCTCGGACGGGGCTGCGGACCGCTCGTGCTCACCCGCGACGAACTGCCCTCGGTCGACGGCCGGACGGTCGCGGTACCGAGCGAGCGCTCGACCGCGTACCTGCTGTTCCGGCTGTGGGCCGCCGGCCAGCGCCCGGCCCGGATCGACGTGCTGCCCTTCGCCTCGATCATGCCGGCCGTCCGGGACGGCCGGTACGACGCGGGACTGGTGATCCACGAGGCGCGGTTCACCTATCCGGACTACGGATTGCGCAGCCTCGTCGACCTGGGCGAGTGGTGGGAGGCGGACACCGGACTGCCGATCCCGCTGGGCGCGATCATCGCCCGCCGCTCGCTCGACGTGCCGGCACTTGCCCGGGCGGCTCGGGAGTCGGTCGAGTACGCGTGGGCACACCCCTCGGCGTCCGTCGACTACGTCGCCGCCCACGCCGCGGAGATGTCCGACGAGGTGCAGCGCCGGCACATCGACCTCTACGTGAACGACTTCACCCGCGAGCTCGGCGAGGAGGGTTACGCCGCCGCGGACGCGCTGCTCACCCGCGCATTCCGCGCCGGTCTCACACCGAGCGCGCCGCCGTTACGCGTCTAGGTTGTCCGCGAATGCTCGGAGCAGGCCAGCGACCTTGCGCGCCTCGGGGCGGTCGGGGTAGCGGCCGCGACGCAACGCGTTGGAGGTGTCGTCGAGCAGCTTGATGAGGTCCTCGACGAGCGGAGCCATCTCCTCGGCCGGCTTGCGCGTTGCGCGCGCTACCGACGGGATCGGGTCGAGCACCCGCACCTGCATCGCCTGGTTGCCCTTGCGTCCCGACACGATGCCGTACTCGACCCGCAGGCCGGCCTTGAGTTCGGTCATCCCGTCCGGCAGCGCGTCCCGATGGACGAAGACGTCGTCGCCCTCGTCGTTGGAGAGGAAGCCGAAACCCTTCTCCGCGTTGAAGAACTTCACCTTGCCGGTAGGCACCGGAGACTCCCTGGACGCAGCGACCTGAACGAGATGCGAGGCACCGCACGCCGGCGATGCCTCGTGGCACCCAGGCTACTGCCTCGCGCGTGCGGATTGACAACCTTCCCGCCGGTTCCGGACGGCACACCCACCGGACGGACCGATAGAATGACCTGTCCGCCACTCGCGAGAAGGGCATCAGATGGCCGGCACGACGCCTCGACTTCCCGAGATGTTCCACCCGCAGTCCGAGCACCCGGACTTCGTGGTGTCCGAACTGATGTCCGACGCGGCGGGTTCGCACTCCCCGTGGGGTGACATCGACCTGCCGCTGCCGGTCCAGGCGATCTGGTACCGCCACCCCGGCCCCGCAGAGCGCCCGCACCTCGCCGAGGGGCGCTGAGTCTCGAGCCGTGATCGCACCGCCTGCCCGACCTCCGGACGGCGATGACGTCACGCCGCGGCCGGCCTCGCTCGTCGACTGGCTGCGTCGTCGCAACGACCGGCAGCTGATCGAGCTGCTCCGGTTGCGTCCTGACCTGTCCCTCCCGGCGGCGCCGGACATCGCGTCGCTCGCCGGCCGGCTGAGCGTCCGAACCTCCACCCAGCGCGCCGTCGACGGGCTCGACGCGTTCACGCTGCGCACCCTGGAGAATCTGGTGCTCGCCGCGGACGAGCACGACAAGGTGACCGCACCGCCGGCCGGCGCGCTCGATGCGTTGTTCGAGCGCGCGCTGATCTGGGGTTCGGACGATCAGGTGCATCTGGTGCCGACCGTGCGTGAGGCGGTCGGGCTCTACCCCGCCGGACTCGGCCGGCCGGCGGCGCAGCTGTTCGCAGCCATGCCGGACCTCCAGCTCGTCCCGGTGCTGCACCATCTCGGCCTGCCGCCGACCGGCCAGCCGCGCGCCGGGGCGGCGGTCGCGGATGCGTTGGCCTCGCCCGAGCGGGTCCGTCAGCTCATCGACGAGGCTGACGACGCCGAACGCGACGTGCTGGACCGGCTGGCGTCCGGCCCGCCGGTCGGCACCGTGCGCAACACCCGGCTGGGCGCGGCCGAAGCGGCCGGATCGGCTCCGCACCGGTTGTTGCACCGCGGGCTGCTCGCCGCCATCGACGCGCAGCGCGTCGAACTGCCGCGCGAGGTCGGGCTGGCGCTGCGCACGGACGACCCCGCGGCCGAGACCGCCGAGCCGCCCCGGGTGCGGTTGGTCGCGCGCGAGCCGGCCGAACTCGACCGGCTCGGCACGACGGCCGTCCTCGAGTTCCTGCGACTGGTCGACGTCCTCGCCGAGAGCTGGACCCGGCAGCCGCCTCCCCTGCTGCGCTCGGGCGGCGTCGGAGTGCGTGAGCTGCGCCGCACCGCGCGCGACCTCGGCGTAGACGAGCAGGTGACCGCCCTCGTCGCCGAGGTCGCCTACGCGGCGTCGCTGATCAACTCGACCAACAACCCGGAGCCAGTCTTCCTGCCGACGAGCGAGTTCGACGTCTGGCGCGGCCATCCGCCGGCGCAGCGCTGGATCCCGTTGGCGTCGGCGTGGTTGACGATGACGCGCCAGCCGAGCCTGGTGAACCAGCGTGGTGAGCGCGATCGGATGATCACCGCGCTGGGCCCGGACGCCGAGCGCGGCACCATCCCGACGCTGCGTCGCACGGTGCTGGGCACCCTCGCCGCGGTACCACCCGGAGCGGCTCCGGCGAGTGCGGACGAGACGCTCGCGGTCCTCGCCTGGAATCAGCCGCGGCGGGCCGGGGCGCAACGCCCGCTGGCCGAGGCGGTGCTCGCCGAGGCGGATCTGCTCGGCGTCACCGCCGCGGGCGGGCTCACCGGGTACAGCCGGACCCTGTTCGCCGGCACACCGGCGAACGCGGCGGCCGGGCCGGTGCCCGGCGCAGCGGCGGCCGCCGAGCACGCGTTGGACGCTGCGCTGCCCGACCCGGTCGACCATTTCCTGTTGCAGCCCGATCTCACCGCCGTCGTACCGGGGCCGCCAGA
>JAVHVB010000114.1:0-9000 GCA_032160775.1 Pseudonocardiales bacterium
ACGAGGATGGTCGCGGCCTGGCGCAGCCCGGTGGGCAACGCAACCGAACCGGCGAACGCGCCCGCGACACACGCCGCCAGCCGGTACTGCCCGTCCACGCCGATGTTGAACAGGTTCATCCGGAAGCCGATGGCCACCGCGACCGCCGACAGGTAGTACACCGCGGCGGAGTCGAGGATGGAGACCTCGGTGTTGGGCTGGGTGCCGTAGTCCCACATCTGGTTGATGACGTCCGTCGGGCTGTCGCCGCGGATCGCCAGGATGAGTGAGGTGACCGCGCCGGCGAAGATCGCGGCGACGACGACTGCGAGCAGGTTCAACGCCAGTCGCTGAAGCCTGTCCCTCATCGGACTACCCTCCGCCGACCATCTCGGCCGGCGAAGCGGAGGTGAGCGTTCACTCTGCTTCTCATGCCGCATCGCCCGCGGCCGCTCCGGTCATCGCGGAACCGAGGTCCTCCGGCGTCACCGAGCGCGGGTCCACCTCGTCGACGATGCGGCCACGCAGGATGACCTTGAGCGTGTCGGACATGCCGATCAGTTCGTCCAGGTCGGCCGAGATGAGCAGGACGGCGAGCCCGGCAGCCCGGGCGGTGCGCAGGTGATCCCAGATCGCGGCCTGGGCGCCGACGTCCACTCCGCGGGTCGGGTGGGCCGCGATCAGCACGCGCGGCGTTCCGCTCATCTCCCGGCCGACGATCAGCTTCTGCTGGTTGCCCCCGGACAACGACGCCGCCGTGACGTCGATGCCGGGCGTCCGCACGTCGTAGGACTCGACGATGCGCCGGGTGTCCCGCCGCGCGCCACGCCGGTCGATCCACGGGCCGCGCACGTTCGGCTTCTCGGTCTGGTGGCCCAGCATCCGGTTCTCCCACAGCGGCGCCTCGAGCAGCAGCCCTTGCCGGTGCCGGTCCTCCGGGACGAAGGCGATGCCGTGCTCGCGGCGGCGGCGAGTGGTCCAGCCGGAGATGTCCGCGTCACCCAGTTGCACCGAGCCGGTGCCGCGCCGGATTCCCATGATCGCCTCGACGAGCTCGGCCTGGCCGTTGCCCTCGACGCCGGCCAGCCCGACGATCTCGCCGCGGTGCAGTTGCAGCGACACGTCGTCGACGATCGCCCGGCCGTCGGCGGCGGTGACGGACAGGTTCCGCACATCGAGCTCGACGGTGTCGGTGACCGTCGAGTCGCGCAGCTCGGGCACCGGCAGCTCACTGCCGACCATCAGCTCGGCCAGCTGGCGCGAGGTGACCTCGCCCGGCAGCACCGTGCGGACGGTCGTGCCGCGGCGGATGACAGTGATCTCATCGGCGACCTTGAGCACCTCGTCCAGCTTGTGCGAGATGAACAGGACGGTCAGCCCCTCGGCCTTGAGGTCGCGCAGGTTCGCGAACAGCTCGTCGACCTCGTGCGGGACCAACACGGCGGTCGGCTCGTCCAGGATGAGGATGCGCGCGCCGCGGTAGAGCACCTTGCAGATCTCGACCCGCTGCCGCGCGCCGACGCCGAGATCCTCCACCAGCTGGTCGGGCTGCAACCCGAGGCTGTAGGACTCGGAGATCTCGTTGATCCGCCGCCGCGCCTCGCGAGTGTTCAGCACGCCGCCGGCGAGCGTGGGCTCCGCGCCCAGCACGACGTTCTCCAACACGGTGAGGTTGTCGGCCAGCAGGAAGTGCTGGTGCACCATGCCGATGCCGGTCTTGATGGCGTCCGCCGGCGAGTGGAGCGTGACCGGCTTGCCGTCGACCGCGATGGTGCCCTCGTCCGGGCGGTGCATGCCGTACAGCGTCTTCATCAGCGTCGACTTGCCCGCGCCGTTCTCGCCGACCAGCGCGTGCACCGTGCCGCGACGGACCACCAGATCGATGTCGGAGTTGGCGACCACACCGGGGAACCGCTTGGTGATCCCATGCAGTTCGACGGCGGGTGGCGCCCCGCCGGCGGCGGATGCGTCAGGTGCCGAGGGTTGCGGTTCGACGGCGATGGCGCACGCTCCCTGGGTCAAGAAACGGTCCCGGATCCTGGCCGGCCTAGCGTGTGACGGCGGTTACGGCCAGAGCCCGGAGAGCACGTTACCGCGCTCTCCGGGCCCTGTGGGTCCTGCTCAGGTGCCGTGTTACGGCGTCGTCGGAACCTTGATGGTGCCGTCGATGATCTTCTGCTTGTACTGCTCGATCTGGGCCTTGTACGGGTCGATCGCCGGGTTGGACGTCGAGTAGCCGACGCCGTCCTCCTTCAAGCCGAAGCGCACCGAGCCGGCCTTGAACTGGCCCTGGGCGTCGCTCTCGATGAAGTTGTAGACCGCCGTGTCGACACCCTTGAGCGCCGAGGTCAGGATCAGGTCCTTCTCATCGGCCGGTGCGGTCTGGTACTGGTCGGAGTCCACGCCGATCGCGAGCTTCCCGGCATCCTTCGCCGCGTCGAACAGGCCGCTGCCCGAGCCGCCTGCCGCGTGGTAGACCACGTCGGCGCCGGCGTCGTACATGCCCTTGGCGGTGATCTTGCCCTTGCCCGGGTCGTTGAAGCCGTTGAAGTCCGGCGCCACGCTCAGGTACTGGACCTGCACCTTGGCGGCCGGGTTGACGGCCTTCACGCCGGCCTCGTAGCCGGCCTGGAACTTCTCGATCAGGCCCGTGCCCTTGACGCCGCCGATGAAGCCGACGTTGTTCGTCTTGGTGGCGAGGCCTGCCGCGACACCGACGAGGAACGAGCTCTGCTCCTCGTGGAACAGCAACCCCTCGACGTTCGGCGCGTCGACCTCGGAGTCGATGATCGCGAAGTGGATGTCCGGGTACTTCGGCGCGACCTTGCCGAGCGCCGCTGCATAGGCGAAGCCGATCGCGATGATCGGGTTGTAGCCCGCGGTCGCGAGCAGCTCGAGCCGATCCTGCTTCTGCTGGTCGCTCTCGCCCTGGACCGCGGAAAGTTCCTTGGTCTCGATGTTCAGGTCCTGCTGGGCCTTCTCGAGGCCGGCTGCCGCGAGGTCGTTGAACGATTTGTCGCCGCGCCCACCGACGTCGTAGGCGAGACCGACCTTGATCGACTTTGCCGCCGGCGAGGAATTTCCGCCGGCCGGTGTCGTCCCGGCAGGCGCGGTCGTCCCGCCGCTGTTCCCGCTGCTGCTGCAGGCCGCGAGCGCAAGCGCCGCACTGACTGCAAGTACTCCGAACTTCATCCCACGCCGCATGCGCAAGACGATCCCCTCACTTCCGTTGACTAGCGAAGGCGCGCGCGTACCCAGGGGATGGCCCCGATCTCCCGCGCGCCGGTGATTCCTTGGCACCGTAGTCCCTTCGATGGCGGCGCCGGAACAGGCCTATGGTCCGAAACCAGATCGTTGCGATCCGGACACCGTGCGACAGACAGGTGGGCCGACCCAAAACCTCGTAATTCGGGGGCTATTCGCCCTGATGCGGCCGGGTGAGCGCCCAGGTGGCGGCCGCACCGGCGATCATGCCTGCGCCGACGAGAGTCGCGCCGACTGCGGCCGGGCTGACATCGGACACCGGCTCCGCCTCGACGACCCGAACATCGGGGGCCGGCGGCTCGGCGACCTTCACATCGGCTGCGTTCGCATCCGAGTGCTCGGCGTTCAGCACCGCGGTCCAGGCACAGGCGAACAGCATCCAGCGGGCGACCAGCTGGATCCAGATGAGCACCGCGATGATGCCGGCGAACGGGCCCGCGGTCGGGCTGTTGGCCGTGTGCGCAATCGTGAACGAACCGAGGATCTTGAGGACCTCGAAGCCGATGGCGGCGAGCAGCGCGCCTTTCACCGCGATCCGGGTCGGCACCTCGATCTGCGGCAGCCGGACGAGCAGCCACCAGAAGATGACAGTGTCACCGGCGACGGCGAGGGCGATGCCGAGCAGTTTCAGCATCACGCCCGCACCGGGCACGGAGTCCAAGCCCAGCCAGCCGAGAATCTGGTCGGTGAGCGACGTGCCGATGACGGTCAGCCCGATGGAGACCACGGCACCGAGTCCGAGCCCGGCCAGCACAACCAGATTGGCGAGCTTCTCCTTGACGAAGTTCAGCTTGTCCGGAGTCCGGCTCCATACCGCGTCGATCGCCTTGCGCAGGTTGCCGATCCAGCCGAGCCCGGTGAAGAGCACGCCGAACAGGCCCACGATGCCGAGCGAGGTCCGGCTGTCGATCGCCGCCTGCAACGACGTCTTGAGCGTCTCGCCGAGGGCGCCTGGAACGTTGTCCGTGACGTGCAGCAGGAAGGACCGCTCGACTCCTGGATCGGAGTGCAGGACGAAACCGGTGATTGACACCGCCAGCAACAGCAGGGGGAACAGCGCGAGGAAGCTGAAGAAGGTGATCGCCGCGGCATACTGCATGCCGTTGTTCTCCTGCAGGTGTTGCCAGGCCCGTATCACGTGCCGCACCGAGGGTCGCCGGTCGCGCAGCCGCATCCAGCGCTCCGTGACGCCGCTCCGGATGCGGGCGAACCGACCTTCGCTCATAGGCCTGATCTACCCGTCCGGGTGGTCTTCCGCACTGCCCAGCGGGAACTCCTTGCGCCACTGCCACCGCCCGTCCGGGTCGCGGGAGAACAGCACGAGGCGGTCGACCTGGAACCGGGCGACGAAGCCGGAGAGACCGTCGTAGGCCTCGTCGAGACGTTCGTCCGGGATGCCCTGCGCGACCGTGACGTGCGGGTGATACGGGAACTCGAGATCACGGGCGAGCACACCGCGACGGATCCGGCTCTCCAGCACCTCGCAGTCCGAGACGCCGGTCGCGATCTGCACGAACACGACCGGCGAGAGCGGACGGAACGTGCCGGTGCCGGACAGGTGCATGACGAACGGCCGGTGCGCGGCTGCGGCCCCGGCCAGATGCCCCTCGACGTCGGCCATCGCATTCGCCGACACCGCGGTGGGCGGCAGCAGCGTGACATGCGGGAACACCAGGTCGGCCGCGGGATCCTTGACCGCGCGCCGCCAGCTCGAGAGGGCGGACGCATGGGGCTGCGGGATCGCGAGCGCAACCCCGACCAGCATCTCGTCGCTCATGCGGCAGGCGGGACGAAGCCCACGCGGTCGTACACCTCGCGCACCGTGGCGGCCGCCACCGGACGGGCCCGCTCGGCGCCGCGGGCGAGCACCCGGTCGATCTCGGCCGGGTCGGCCATCAACTCGGCCATCCGCTTGCTGAACGGCTCGGCGAAGGCCACGACAGCGTCGGCGACCGCCGTCTTGAGCTGCCCGTAGCCCTGGCCGGCGTACTCGTCCTCGAGCTGCGCGATCGGCGTACCGGTCACCGCGGACTGGATTACCAGCAGGTTCGACACGCCTGGCTTGGTCGTCGGCTCGTAACGGATGTCGCTACCCGTGTCGGTGACGGCGCGCTTGATCTTGCGGGCCAGCGCCGTCGGCTCGTCGAGGAGGTTGAGCGTGCCTGCGTCCGGCAGCGACTTGCTCATCTTGGCGGTCGGATCCTGGAGGTCGAGGATCTTCGCCGCCTCCTTGGTGATGTAGGCGTCCGGCACGACGAACGTGTCGCCGTAACGCGCGTTGAACCGCTGGGCGAGGTTGCGGGTGAGCTCGATGTGCTGCCGCTGGTCCTCGCCGACCGGCACGTAGTTGGCCTGGTAGATGAGGATGTCTGCCGCCTGCAGGATCGGGTAGGTGAGCAGGCCGACGCTCGCCGCGCCGCCGCGCGCCATCTTGTCCTTGAACTGGGTCATCCGCTGCGCCTCGCCGTACCCGGTCAGGCACTCGAGCACCCACGACAGCTGGGTGTGGCCGGGGATATGGCTCTGCGCGAAGATCGCGCAGCGATCGGGGTCGAGCCCCGCTGTGAGCAGTTGCGCGGCCAGGCCGCGGGTGCGCTCCCGCAACAGCGCCGGGTCCGGTGTCTCCAGGGTGATGGCGTGCAGGTCGACGACGCAGTAGAACGCGTCATAGTCGTCCTGCAGCGCGACCCACTGCTTGAGCGCGCCGATGTAGTTGCCCAGATGGACCGACGAGGACGTCGGCTGGATGCCGGACAGGACGCGCGGGCGAGGGGTTTCGGCCATGGTGGCTCGATTCAACCACCCGGCCGTGCTGCGGATCAGCGGGGTTCCGCCTCGTCCCGGGTCGTCCGCGGCGTCAATCGCACCCGCGCCACCCGGCGGCCGTCGGTGCGCAGCACGGCGATCTGCACGCCGTCGTACTCGACGACGTCGCCGGTGCGCGGCAACCGGCCAAGTTCGGCCATCACGAAGCCGGCGACGGTCGCGTACGGCCCGTCCGGCAGCTCCACGCCGGAGATCTCGGCTATCTCGTCGAGATTCAGCTTGCCGTCGACCTCGACCTCGCCGCCGGCGAGCCGGCGCGCCTCGATGATGTCCTCGTCGTACTCGTCGCGGATGTCGCCGATGACCTCTTCGATCAGGTCCTCGAGCGTCACGATGCCGTCGGTACCGCCGTACTCGTCCACGACGATCGCCATGTGCTGTCCCTCGCGGCGCATCTCCGACATGGCGGCCAGCACCCGCTTGCTGCCGGGCAGCGCTTTGACCTCGCGCGCCACGCTGACGATCGTGCGATCGCGGTCGTGCCGGATCGTCGGCAGCAACAGGTCGCGGATGTGCACGAAGCCGAGGACGTCGTCCTGGTCACGCCCGATCACCGGGTAGCGCGAGTGAGGCGACTCGGCGGCGACCTTGGCCGCCTTGCTGATCGTCATCGACGCTTCGAGGAACGTGACATCGGTGCGCGGCACCATCACCTCGCCGATCGAGCGCTCGCCCGCGGCGAACACGTCGTCGATCAGGCGGCGCTCCTCCGAGGTCAGCGACTCGTGCGCCGCGACGAGGCCGCGCAGTTCCTCCTCGCTGATCGGCGTCCGCCCGGCATTCGGATCCCCGCCGAGCAGCCGCACGACCACGTCGGTGCATTTCGACAGGAGCCAGATGACCGGCCGGAAGAAGGTGGCGACCGCGCTGACCGGCGAGGCGAAGAACAGGGCGGCCTGCTCCGCGCGCTGGAGGCCCAGCCGCTTCGGTGCGATCTCGCCGAGCACCAGGGTGACGAAGGAGATGATCAGCGTGACGCCGAGGATGCCGACCGCGCCGGCCAGGCCCTTGCCCCAGCCGTGATCGACGAGGAAGTTCTTGGCGTCCTCGGACAGCGTGACCGCGCCGAAGGCGCTCGAGAGCAGTGCGGTGGAGGTGACGCCGATCTGGACGGCGGCGAGGAACCGATTCGGGTCCGAGACGAGGCGGGCGACGATCTGGCCGCGGCGGCCGGTCTCGGCGAGGCCGCGCACCTGACTCTCGCGCAAGGAGACCAGCGCGATCTCGGCCCCGACGAAGATCCCCTCGATGATGATGAGCAGGAGGACGACGCCGACATTAATCAGCGTGTGGGACACGGGGATGAGTGTATGGAACCCGCAGGTGTCAGGCGGTGGCTACACGGGCGACGCGACCGCGGGTCGTCTTGGCCGGCACCTCGAACGAGGCGATGCTGGCCCGCGGCGCGCTGCCTTCGAGCAGCACCTTGGTGATCAGCGACGGGTGATCGAACATCGGCACGTGCCCGACGCCGCGCAGCATCAGGTGCTCGGCGAACGGCAACCGCTCCTTCGCTGTCTCGGCCTGCCAACGCGGCAGCACGAGGTCGCGGCCCGCCCATGCGATGGTGACCGGCACGTCGCCCGGCATGGTGTCGGTGAACGGCTCGGCGGCGCTCAACAGAGTGCGCAGGGTCGGCCGGGCGTACATGAACCCGCGCACGTCGCCAAGGACCTGGTCGAACGGAACCCGCGACGGGTGCGCCATGAGCGAGCTGTAGACGACCTGGCGGACGGCGCGGGTGCGCGCTGCGCGTTCGGCGCTGGGGCCGAGCCGGTTGGCGAGCTGGAGTAGCCCAAGGAAGAACCGGCGGGTGTAGGCGAACTCGGCCTCGTCGCGCCAGAAGCCCGCTGGCGAGAGACAGGTGACGCTGGCGGCGCGGCCGTTCACGCCCGCGTGCAGGGATACGAGCCCGCCCAGCGAGTTGCCGGCGACGTGCGGGCGCTCGAGCCCGAGTTCGTCGAGGAAGCCCTCGAAGTCACGGCGCAGAGCGTCCCGGACGGACAACCCGTCGAGCACGAACGGCGGCGACTCGCCGTGGCCGGGGAGGTCGACCAGGATGACCTCGCGGTGCTCGGCCAGCTGGTCGAGCACGGGGTACCACGCCTGGCGCCGGTGGGTGACCCCGTGGACGAGGACGAGGGGTTCGCCCGCTCCGTGCCGCTCGTAGGCGAGCATGAACTCCTCCTGTCGCACGCACCAACCGGTGCGCTCTTTCGACCATCGGCCGAAGTTCCGCGGACGTTACCGATTGGACACGCTAAGGCCTAGTGACCGGAGTCACAATTCGACACGCTGTTACAGGAACTTGTTCCCATGTGTCGCGTCGCACTAACACGCAATCGCCTACACCGTAGGCAATTGCGGTTCCGCGACATACCCCACGGTATGCGCGCCTGCGCGAGTGCGGCCGCTGGCGCGGGCCGCGCCAGGTTACCGGGACATTGCCGGCAGGTTAGCCGACAAGCAGTCCCAGGGCGGCGTTGAGCGTGCCGCTGGGCCGCATCGCGGCGAAGGTCCGGGACGCGTCCGGGTGGTAGTACCCGCCGACGTCCACCGGCCCACCCTGTACCGCGTTCAGCTCGTCCAGGATGGTCTGCTCGTCCGCGGCCAGGCGCTCGGCGACCGGCCGGAACGCGGCCGCGAGGTCGGCGTCCGCGGCCTGCCCGGCAAGTTCCTGCGCCCAGTAGAGGGCGAGATAGAAGTGGCTCCCGCGGTTGTCGAGCTCACCGACCCGCCGCGAAGGTGAGCGGTTCTCCTCGAGGAAGGTGCCGGTCGCCCGGTCCAGCGCCTCGGCCAGCAGCCGGGCCTTGGCGTTACCGGTCTTGTCCGCGAGCATCTCCAGTGACACCGCCAGCGCCAGGAACTCGCCAAGCGAGTCCCAGCGCAGGTGGTTCTCCTTGAGGAACTGCTGCACGTGCTTCGGCGCGG
>JAVHVB010000115.1:0-3992 GCA_032160775.1 Pseudonocardiales bacterium
CGACAGGCACGCACGGCACCGGCGCGAAGTACGGCGGCATCGCCACGCAGGTCCGCGCGCTCGAACTGGTGATCGCGGACGGCACGGTGCTGTCCTGCAGTGCGGAGGAGAATCCGGAAGTCTTCGCTGCGGCGCGGGTGGGTCTCGGCGCCCTCGGGGTGATCGCGACGGTGACCCTACAGTGCGAGCCCGCATTCGCGCTCGCCGCCGCTGAGGGCCCGGCCGGCCTCGACGAGGTGCTCGCCGAACTCGACGACAACATCGTCGGCAACGATCACTTCGAGTTCTACTGGTTCCCGCACACCCGCCGAGTGTTGACGAAACGCAACAACCGGGTGCTGCCCGGCACCGAGCTGCGCCCGATCGGCCGCTTCCGGCACTGGCTGGACGACGAATTGCTGTCCAACAAGCTGTTCGAGGGCATCAACCGGCTGACCAGCCGCCGTCCCAACCTCATCCCGCGGGTCAACGGCATCGCCGCGCGGATGCTGAGTCCCCGCGATTTCATCGACCGCTCGCACCGGGTGTTCGCCTCGGTGCGCACCGTCAGGTTCCGCGAGATGGAGTACGCCGTCCCGCGCGCCGCGGTCCCTGAGGTGCTGGCCGGGATCGAGCGCTATCTTGCGACGAGCGGCGAGCGGATCGGCTTCCCGGTCGAGGTGCGGTTCGCCGCCGCGGACGACATCTGGCTCTCTACAGCGAACGGGCGGGACACCGGCTACATCGCCGTCCATCAGTACCACCGTCGCGAGTACGACAGCTACTTCCGCGCAGTCGAGGCGATCGCGAAGGAAGTGGGTGGCCGGCCGCACTGGGGCAAGCTGCACTACCGGGACGCCGAGTCGCTGCGGCCCGCATACCCGCACTTCGACGAGTTCGTCGCGGTCCGCGACAAGCTCGACCCGCAGCGGGTGCTCGGCAACGGCTACCTCAGCCAGGTGCTCGGCAGCTGATCGGGCGTGGCCACGCTCGTCGATGTCCGGCACATCGCGCTCAGCCTGCCGCGGGCGTACGAGGCGATGGTGCGCGACTACGTCAAGTTCCGCGTCGGCCGACTGGTGTTCGCGTCCGTCTCGCCGGACGAGTCGTTGCTCGGCTTCGGCTTTCCGAAGGAGGCGCGCGAATCCCTCGTCGCGAGTGATCCGGAGACCTTTGTGATGCCGGTCCGCTCGGACCTGCGCTACAACTGGGTACGGCTTCGCCTGCCGATCGTGGAACCGGACGAACTGGCCGACCTGCTCGTCGACGCGTGGCAGCTGTGCGTGCCGAAATCCGTCGCAGCGGCCTACCACGCAGGCCGCACGACCTGAGCGCGGTTCGGACGCCACGCCCACCGCTCGCCGACGCGGCGTGTGCTACCGGATTTCGTCGCCCGCACGCCTATGGTCGGGGCCATGCGCGCGCTGCGGTTCGTGACTCTCGGCGAAGGCGGCAGTGAGCTCCTGCTGACCTCTCCGGAGGGCGAGGAGCACTACGTCCTGCCAGTTGACGACGCCCTGCGGGAGGCCCTTCACATCGATGCGGTCCACCGACCGTCGCCGAGCCGGCATGCGGCCCTCGACCTGGACGATGCGCTGCCGGCCGCGCAGCCGGCGCCGGCCGCCGCTCTGCCAGCCGCGGCATCCGCACCGGGCGCGGTGCCCGCACCGACCGCACCCCTGGCGGGCCTGGCCCCGCGCGAGGTCGTGCCGCCGCCGATCAGCCCGCGCGAGATCCAGGTGCGGGTGCGCGCCGGCGAGTCGCCGGACAGCATCGCCGCCGAGTTCGGCATGCCCCTCGAACGGGTGATGCGGTTCGCCGCCGCCGTGATCGACGAGCGGATCCGGATCGCCGACGAGGCCCGGCGGGCCCGCGCGCGGCGCACCGGCACCGACGGCGAGGGCAAGCTCCTGCAGTTCGGCGAGGCCGTCGACGAGCGCTTCCGCGCGCACGGCATCGACTCCGACACGGTCACCTGGGACGCGCGGCGGCGCGACGACGGCGAGTGGTTCGTCGCCGCGCACTGGGCCGGCGGCGAGGCCACGCACAGCGCCGAATGGCTGTTCTCCCGCAGCTCGCGCACCGTCAGCCCACTCGACGACACGGCGTCCGACCTGCTCAGCGACCGGCCCATCCGTCCGGTGCTGCCGGCCGGGCCGACCCGCCCGACGCTTGTCGCCGCTCCGTCGATGGCGCCGGGGGTCTTCGTCTTCCCGCCGATGCCCGACGCGGACACCGGCCCGCTGCCGCAGGTCGACGACGTCTTCGACCAGGAGGCGCCGCCCGAGGGCCCACGCGACATCCCGTCGCGGGTGCCGGCCGCACCTGCGGCTGCGGCCACGGCCACGGCCACGGCCGCGCCCGACTACGACGCCCCGCCGCTGCCGCTCGGCATCGCCGAGCCGGAGAAGCGCTCGGCGACCGGCCACCCGTCCGCACTCACCGGTGTCCGGCGCAACCTCGGCGTCACCCGCCGCGACGAGACCGACGAGGAACGCGCCGCCCGCGCCCGTGTCCCGAGCTGGGACGACATCCTGCTCGGCATCAAGCGCCGCGACTGACCCAACGTCAGCCGACGCACAGGCGGGCTTGAGTTGAAGTGCGGTTGAGCTTCTAACCTCGCCTGGTGAAACCCTGCGCTCTCGGTGAAACTCGGTCGCCGCGCAACCTCCACCGCACGTACCGTGGGTCCACGTGACCAGTACGGAGGCCCATCCGCAGGTGGCCGAGCAGCCCAGCACGCTCGCCACCCTGCTGCGGCTGCGCACCTGGACCCGGCCGCACCGCGCCGCGATGTGGTCCATGCTCGCCGCCGCCTCAGGCGCGATGCTCGCCCAGGCCGTCGTCCCGATCGTGATCGGCCGCGTCGTCGACGGCCCGATCCGGCATCACGACGTCGCGGGCCTGTGGGCCCTCAGCGGGCTGGCGATGGCCCTGGGCTTCACCGAGGCCGCGCTGTTCTTCGCCCGACGGCGCGCGATGGCCGTCGCGGCGCTCGGCGTCGAGACGGACCTGCGGCGCGACCTCTTCGCACACGTGCAGCGCCTGCCGGTCGCGTTCCACGACCGCTGGCCCTCCGGCCAGTTGCTCTCCCGGCTGACCACCGACTTGTCCACGCTGCGCCGGTTCATCGGTCTCGCCGCGGTGTTCCTGCTGGCCAGCACGCTTACCATCGTCGTGGTCGTCGCGCTACTGATCAGCATCCAGTTCTGGCTCGGCCTGATCGTGCTCGTCTCGATGATCCCGCTGCTCATCAGCACGCGTCGATTCGAGCTGCGCTACAGCCAGGACGCCCGGCGCGCGCAGGACCTGACTGGCGACCTCGCCACGTCGGTGGAGGAGTCGGCGCTCGGCATCCGGGTGATCAAATCGTTCGGCCGGCGCGCGCACATGCTCGAGCGCTTCCGCGCCGACGCCCGCCGGCTCCAAGGCGCCGAGCTGACCAAGATCCGCACGCTCGGCCTGTTCTGGGCGCTGCTAGAGGGGCTGCCGCAGATCGTGCTCGCGATCGTCACCGCCGGCGGCGTCTACGCCACCGCGCACGGCGCGATCTCGGTCGGTGAGCTCGTCGCCTTCGTCGCGCTCTACCTGCAGCTCGTCTGGCCGATCATCATGCTCGGCTGGCTGCTCGCGCTGACCGAAGAGGCCGGCAGCGCCTGCCGGCGCATCTTCGAGGTGCTCGACACCGAACCGACGATCCTCGATCCGGTGAACCCGGTGCCGGCCGAGCAGGGCACGACGCTGGTCTTCGAGGACGTCCACTTCCGTTACGAGGACGGCGAGGACGAGGTGCTGCGCGGCATCGACCTCGAGATCCGGCCCGGCGAGACGATGGCCCTGGTCGGCGGCGTCGGCTCGGGCAAGACGACGATCACCGCGCTCGTCTCCCGCCTGCACGACGTCACGGGTGGACGGGTGCTCATCGGCGGCGTCGATGTGCGCGACCTTCGGCTGGACCAGTTGCGGCACACGGTCACCACCGCGTTCGAGGACGCAACCCTGTTCTCCGCGAG